>JAYVSP010000023.1:0-3395 GCA_043775215.1 Planctomyces sp.
CCGGCGCATCAATAACTGTCGTAGCCGAAGTCGTGAGACTTCGGACGGAACTCTCACGAGTTCCGCTACTCCAGACAGTTATTTCTGCGCCGGTCCTAATCCACGAACACAAACTCGCTCACATTGAACAACACCCGGCAGAGATTCTCGAAGCCGTGCTTCTCGGCGTAGGCCGTGAACTCGGTTTGCTCGCGATCGGTCGGAGACCGCCCGGCGATCAGCCGCATCGCTAGGTCGATTCGGTCAGAGCCGGCTTTGCTCTCTTCCCCCAGCCGCTGAGCGAAATGCCGGGACATGCTCAGGCTGAGCCGATTGTTGAGTAGCGACAGTGCTTGCAACGAGGTCAACGTCTCATCCCGCAGTGGGGTGCTTTGCGACGAGTCGGCACAGTCCAGCGTTGTCATGTACGGATCGGGCTGCGACCGCACGATGAACCGATACACGCTGCGGCGATGCGAGGCCGAGTCTTCTGGATCGAACTTGTGATACTCGTAATGCGGCGAGTGAGCGGTCTGCTCCAACGCAAACAAGTAGTAGCCCGGCCCGTTCATGCGACGACTCATCCGGCCGGAGACCGTCAGAATCGCATCGCGAATCTCCTCGGCCTCCAACCGCCGCCGATTCATTCGCCACAGGTAGCGATTGCCGCCGTCGATCGTGGCAGCGGCTTCGTTGTGAGCAGATTGCTGACGGTACGTCGCACTGGTGACGATCAAGCGATGCAGACGTTTGAGGTGAGGAGGTGAGGAGGGGAGGAGGGGGGGAGGTACGGATTTGGACTCGCGATCTGCAACCGCGTCTTTCCTCCTTTCCTCCTCTCCTCCTCCCCTCACCTCAGAAGCGAGCCAATCCAGTAACTCCGGATGCGACGGCAGGCGGCCCATGCGGCCGAAGTCGTTTGGACTCTCGACAATCGCTTGGCCGAAATGGAATTGCCAGACTCGATTCGCGATCGAACGCCACGTCGTTGGGTGATCCGAGCGAGTGATCCATTTGGCGAGAGCGGCTCGGCGGTCCCCTTCACGATGATCGGGTGGCAGCGAAAACTCGACCGGGATGTCTTTCAGAATCGGCAAGACTCCCGGCTTCGCGGCACCGCGCGGTTGCAACACGTTGCCGCGATGCAGGACTTGCACGTCGCGCGGCTTGCCCTTGGTTGGTTGAAACCCGCCGGCCGGCTCGAAGTCGGTCGCGGCGGCGAGCACCATGCGGCCTTGAGGCAGCGCCGCGAGTTGTTGCTGTGCTGTCTTGAGGTCTTTGTCCAATTGCTCGCGGCGAGTTTTTCGTTCGGCCGTGTTGATACGGTCGAGTAGGGTCTGATGTTGCTTCTGAAGATCGGCGAGTTGCGTGATTGCTTCAGCGTTTCCGGATTGAGGCCAGATGCCGTCGGTCAGATTCTTTTGACTCCAACGGACGCCCGCTTCGATGGAATCGAGCGCAGTAACTCCAGCTTTCGCAGCGACGTTCTTGCCGTCGGCCGTCAGTACTTCGACCTCGGCCAACGCGAACATGAAATCCTTGGTCCGCTCGCGGAGTCTTGTAACCGCGATGCGTACAAAGCGAGCTTTCGCTCCCTTGGCGTTGATAGTGATCGGAACGAGACCGGGATTCGGAACGTCGGCTTGCGTGTTGTCGAGTAAGTTCGTAGTTCGGCCTTCAGGCGGTTCATCGGGCCGCCTGAAGGCAGAACCACCAACATCAACGCGGTATCGCAACGGGAATCCAAAGCCGGCTCCGATCCCTCCGAATTCATCATGGCAAGCGTGCAACACGATGTGATCGAGTTCGAAAACCTGGCCAAGATCAATCTGCACCCACTTCGATTTGTCGGGCGACGATTCGATCGCGCTGTGATAGCCAAACTCCGGTTTCTTCGCGAGCGGCTGAGCTTTCGGAGTCAGCTCGCGAATTTCCTTTTCCAGCCGCGTGAACTCATCGCCGCCAGCGACTCGGATTTCGTTTTCGAGCAAACCGATCCTGGCCTGCAAGTCGCGCTGCTTCGCTAAGAGATCGCGTCGCTGCTCGTCGATGACCGGATCGAGATCGTACGGTCGTTCCGCGCGATCGACCGCCGCGAAGACCGCTTGCAGGCCGTAATAGTGCTGCTGAGTGAACGGATCGAACTTGTGGTTGTGGCACTGAGCACACTGGATCGTCACGCTGCAAAATGTGTTGAGCGTCGCGGTGACCATCTCGTCGCGGTCATTGTGCCGAGCCACCTTGCCATCGATCTTTGATTCGGGAACCTCGACGTGCCCAATGAAATCCCACGGCCCCGCCGCGATGAATCCGAGACCAAGAATGCCGTCGGGCGTGCCGGGAAATAGCACGTCCCCGGCGATCTGTTCCTCGACGAAGCGAGCATACGGCTTATCGTCGTTGAACGAGCGAATGACATAGTCGCGATACGGCCAGGCATTCGGCCGCAGCTTGTCTTTGTCGTAACCGCAGGTGTCGGCATATCGCGCGACATCGAGCCAATGCCTTCCCCAACGCTCACCGTAATGCGGCGACGCGAGTAACCGGTCGACAAGTCGCTCGTAAGCCGTCGGATCAGAATCGTTGACGAACTCTTCAATGTCATCCGGCGTCGGCGGCAATCCCGTGAGATCAAACGTTAGCCGGCGAATCAGTGTCCGGCGATCCGCTTCCGGCGACATCGACAACCCATGCTCGCGTTGCTTCGCGATGACAAACGCATCAACCGGATTTCGGATTTCACCTTTGAGATTTGAGATTTCAGATTTGAGAAAACGAACGTCCGGTACGGCCGGACGAACGACTGGTTTGAACGACCACCAATCGGTGTTCGTGACGACCGGATCTTCGATGCGAAATGCGTCTGGCCATATCGCGCCGTCGGCAATCCATTTCTCTATTGCTGCGACTTCGTCGGCCTTGAGCGGCTCACCGTTCTTCGGCATCGACGGACGCTGACCGTCGTGGGATTTCAGCACGCTCAGCAGGTGACTGTCGTTCGGCTGGCCAGCCTCAATGAATCCGCTCTTCGACAATTCGTCGGCGGTCTGCAGCGCAAAGTCCCCTTTGTGATCGACCGAATTGTGGCAGGTCAGGCAGCGTCGTTGCAGCACAGGCACGACGCGGCTGCGGAAAAGATCGGTATCTGTTGCGAGCACCGGAATCCCGAATGTGGCGAAAAACATCAGAACGACAACAACCGCTCGAATCATCGTGGAATCCTCCCTAACGTGGGATCGCCCGCAACCGTAGCGTGGGCTTAAGCCCACGATACAAGTTGCGCGCACGGCACGCATAATTCACAATCGAAGACTCCAACGAGACGAGGCCTCTGACCGAAGGGTCCACCGACCAGGGTGTCGAGGTCTTGCTCCCATCCGTGTGGCCTTCTGATCCGTGTGGGTCGGCGTTCTTTG
>JAYVSP010000024.1:0-11968 GCA_043775215.1 Planctomyces sp.
TTGCTGGCGGAGCAGCCAGGCTCGCAGGCCGGGGCGGGCGTCGAGCGGCACGTCGTCCCCCAAGGCGTTGATCGACAGCGTCGTCACCCACGTCGCGAGATTCGTGTCGATCGGCCAGGAACACGTAGGGTGGGTCGAGGCACGAGACCCACCATCGGGCGGCGCGTCGGCCGATGGTGGGTCGGTGGTGGGTCTCGATGACTCGACCCACCCTACGGTGTCGTCCCACCGCGCGGATGCCACAATGAACTCCACGCCGCGTTGTGTCACCGGGTGATCGATCAATCCCATTGCAGCGAGGCTCATGGTGACGAAGCTCGTCAGCGGAGTGGCTTCCAGGAAACCGCCATTGGGCGGCTGAATCCGTTCCAACACGCGCAAGCTGGCTGGCTTGGCCCAGCGTTGCAGCCAGCACCGCAGCGGATTTCTCGACGGACGAAAATGAAACCGCACTTGCCCAATTGCAATCAGCGCCGGCAGTGCGTAACTCACGACGGGCAACCGCACCGCCGCGTAAAACTTTACCGGAATGCAGGCCAATTCAAACGGCAGCGAAATAACCTCGTTCCAATTGACGAGGCCGGCGAGTGCGCAGTGCGTGAGGATCGGTACGGAGAACGTGCGGTCCTTGCCGTAACGTGCAATGACCGCTTTAACGCCGCCAGCGCGGTCGATATAGGCTTTGGCGGCAATGATGTGGGGCAGGGTTTCAACCTGCCCGTCGATTTCATTTTCATTGTCTTCGCCTCCGCTTGCCAGCGAGTGACCAGGCAGGTTGGAAACCTGCCCCACAGCCTGCAGCACGGCGTGGCAGAGCATCGTCGTCGAGATGTTGCTGATGCTCTTGACCGTATCGCCCCAGCCGCCATCTGCGTTTTGGTGAGCGATCAGCCATTCGACACCGCCACAAATCAGCCGAGTCCACGACTCCGGCACGTCTCGTCCCGCCGAGACGTACTGCCGCCGCATCTGCTCCAACGCCATGACCGCCGTTGCTGTCGAGAGCGCCGAGGTCGAAAGTTCGCCGACCCAATGCCGCATATCGTTGACTGGCGCATCGAGCAACTTTTGAACGGGATCATCGGCCGCGACTGGTTCGCAGATCATCTCCGCCAGCAACGCGGCCTTTGCAGTTTCGTAGGCGGCGCGTAGGCGAGTCTCTCCGAGACTCGCATTCCGTTCGCCCATGTGGCTTCGATCGGTCGGAGGCATCGCAGTCAACAGCCATATCCCTCACCATCGAGCCGAGCGCGAACGTGTCGCGGTTTCTGCAATGACGGCACATTTTTGATTTCGGCCACGATCGGAATGCGAGTCGCGGAGCGACTCGCCTACAACTCCAGCGCGTCGAGTGAATCGATCAAATCATCCAACTCGTCGCGCGGCTTCTGCGGTTTGTCTTTGAGGCGTTTCGGAATTCCGATCGTCAGGCCGACGGTGTCGCGGCCGTCGCGGACGAGTTCGACGTCTCGTTCGCGCGCGGCGAGTTCGACGGCCGACGGTGCTCCGAATAGTTTTGAGAGGTCGATCTTCATGTCGCCGACTTCGCCATCGGCTCCAGCGATCGCGGGAGTCTTGTGGCCGGGAAAGACGATCGCGTTGGCCGGGCAGACACGGCTGCACGCGGGGCAGCCTTTTTTGCAGTTGTCTTGTTGCTCGACCAGGATCAAGCCTTGCTGGTCGAGGCCGTAAACTCCGAACAAGCAAAAGTCGATGCACTCCATGCAATTCGTGCAGCGACTGTAGTCGATCACCGGATACCACCGCCGCCGCACGACTTCGCCGGACTCGGGAGCATCGTCATCGTCGAGGCTTGTCGCGGATTTCTGCTCGGCCAGGATCTCCAGCGGGTGCAGGTATTTGGCGAGTGCGTGGGGCAGGTTTTCAACCTGCCCAGTCGATTGGGTTTCGACAAACTTCGTTGCGGTGGAAGTCAACTGGCCGGGCAGGTTGAAAATCTGCCCCACGGCGATGCGCCGAATCTCGTCGAGATACACCTTCGCGTCCGAGTGCTCGCGCAGATCGAGGCAGTAGATTTTGCGATTGGGAACCGGACGCGGATCAGCACCCGCTCCATGTCCGTTGCCATTCCCATTGCCGTTCTTGCGAGCGGGCGATTCGTCGTCTCCGGATTCGTCGTTGTCATCCGGCTTCGATTCGAGCAGCGACACTCCCTCGTGCCCACGGACGTTTTGCCGATCCAAAATCCAGCGTGCCCCACGCGGATACAGCCACGACAGCACGATCATGTCGCCGGGAATCGACCTCAGAAACATCATACCGGAGTGATCGGCGGCCAGGTCGTACAAGTTCGGCACGAGCGAGACTTCGATGTTCGCATCCAACAATAAGGCCGTCGCCAGCTCTTCTTCGAGCTGCCGCTTCGCCGGGTTCTGACCCTGCGCTTGCGAGATGACAACGGTGATTTTATGGGCCATGAGAGTGTTATTCTTCAGATTGGTATTCGCGCGACGCCTTAGGTCGCTTTGGTCCCTTTCGTCCTTCACCAAGGAAAAAAGGGCCCAAAAAGACTTAAGTGCTGCGCGAAGATCAATCAACAAAGTTACAGCAAGTCATCGAGCGGCCGTTGTGGTGGGGGGGGAGGCTGTTGAACCTTGCGTTGGAATTGCTCAAACGAATGGACCAGCGATTCGAGCAACCGCGGAACATTCGGAGCGGCCATGTAAACACGAGCGGATACAACCGATCGCGGGAAGAACGTCGTGATGAAGTCGAACAAGAACTCGGTCGCCGTGTGGCCGATCATCACCGCATTGGCATAGACGCCGCAGAGGTCGGTGTCCTTGATCTTGAGTTGTTCGTACAGCTCTTGAGCACTTCCCTGCTGTTGCGGTTGCTGCATCTGCTGTTGAAAGGCATCGGCCGTGGCGGGCGGGCACATGGGATGCGCCGGAGTTCCGGGCATCACCGGGTTGCCGAACCGCAGCGTGTAGTTGTTGAGGTTTTCGCGGAGTGCTCCGATGAATCGCGGCACGACGCCGGGAGGCAGAACGACTCGCGCGGCGACTTGCTGTGGCTTCGACATCCGCAGCAAGAAGTCGAGAATGAATTCGTGCGGGCCGTTCAGAATGACCGCACCGGTCGTGAAAACTCCCGACGCGACTTTCTCCGGCACGAGTGCTCCGATGTGCGTGTTCTGCACTTCCTGGCTGACGACGTCGCGTTTCTCCGGGTCCAGATTGTCGTCGTCGTTGGATTCTGACTGCAAATCGTTCATGAGGCCACTCCCGAAGGTCGAACAAAGGTGATTCACTGACCGGGGTCAGGTCTTTCAAATTTCAATATTGGCCGTCGTTTTCACGCGAAATTTTCATCAATGATTCGCTGCCAAAACGACACCGACATCCATTCGGGATGTCTGAACGGAAATTTGAAGACTGATCCGGCCCGCGTGATATTTGAATCCACTGCAACAACTTCCAATTCTTGAAGTCTACGCACGGCCGTCGTGAGACAGCAAGACGCCGACGGCGGCCAAGCCGCTCATCGGCGTCGCTGTGCGATTTCGCGAAGACGCCGTAGCTGAATTCGCCAGAATTCAGATATTCGACGGCTAACGATCTGAAGTCTGGCGATTTCAGCTACGGTCGAGTGCGGTAGTTTAACTGCTTTTCAGGCGTCGCATCACATCGGTCTCAAGCGTGCCGAACGCCTGTTCGTGACGTTGCAAGGTCATGGCCAAAGCTTGTAGCAGTCGCTTCGCCGTGAAGTGATTCATGATAATTCGCTGACTGACTTGGATCGTGACGTTGCCTTGTGCGAACGGGTTCGGATTGAGTCCGAGGTCGAGAATCAGTTCTTCCGGCGTGCTTGAGACACGGCAAAAGTTGGCATAACTCGCTGCCGAGTGAGTGTCCTCCACCGTCAAGTTTTGCTGCGGTGCCTGCACGACGGGCGTGGGGACTGCCGCCGTTTCATCGGCGGCAGTTTCGGGTGCGACTTTGAGGGGTTCGGTAATCTTGTCTTTCGCCACAATACACGCTCCTGATGAGTGAAGTGAGAGAGTCTTTTTCCGGCACAGGAAAATGTCCGGCCTGCGAGCATTCGACCACGGCTCACAGGGGCGTGAAGTTACTGCCCGAACAAATCTGAAGCAACGGCGAGCAGTGTTGACGGTGACATTGTGGTGCGCCGCTACGACTTGGTTGTCGCCGCGCGACCCCATCGCGACAGCCAGGTCAGAATATGCTGAGCACAGGTTTGACGTCGGTCGAGGCTGATCCAACCGAGTTCACCGGCGAATGGCCTCTGGTCGCGTTGTTCCGTCAGCGCGATTGTCAGGCGGAAGTGTGGTTGCAAAAGTTCAAAGCCGTTGGCGGATCGCGAGCGGTTGTGTCCCTCATCGGGGAGCGTTCGTATCGGCAAAGGCCCGCCGAATGGCGCACACAAGCAGAGGTGTTCCGGTTCAGCAGAGGCTTTCGGGTGGACTCGTTGCAGCCGGCCGGGGAGGTCGTCGTGGCCATGAAAGTGGACGACGATCGGCTGCTCGACGACATGTTGCGCGGCCAGGAGATCTTCTTGAGCGACCGACGCGACGAATTCGCGACGCATTGGGTCGCCGATCGAGAGAACTTCGCTCCCTTCCGTGATGAACGAACCGGGTAACGCGGCCAATTTCCGGCTGATGACGACACCCGCAAACGGTGCTCGCAGCGTCAATCGCTCGACTTGCCGTTGCCGCTCGGCGAGTCGGCGTTGCAGCGCGTCGCGCTGTTGTTGTTCGACTTGAGTGGCGGCCGTGTCGTGCCCATCGGCGGCCAAACGTTCGCGCCGCAGCGATTGTTCGATCGACAACTCCAAATCACTCGTCTCGCGTTCGAGTTCTTCGTTTTGCAATTCCACCAGCGGCTGTCCCTCGCTGACGGCCTCGCCGTCGGCCACCAGCACGCGGAGCACGAAGCCGGAACTCTCGGCACGCACGACGGACAACGGCGAAAACTCAATCACGCCGGGCGCGGTGATCGCAAACGGCCAGGGAGTTACCAGCAACAGCACGGCACAGGCCGCGACAACCGACAGCGTTCGGAACGCGACTCGGAGTCGCAGACTCAACGGCAACACGCTCAGACCGCGAATCAGTTGACCGAGCCGCTGCATCCACTGACGCGCCCAGCTCACTGTAATCAAGGCCGACAAGACCATGCCGAGTCCGTGAAAATACAGCGATGAGGCGACGATCAATCCGACCATCACGGTCAGGCTCCAAACTTGCGTCGCGATTCCATAGGCCACCAGCCACAGCGAAGCGGGCTTGGACGCTGGGACGGTTCCCAGCAACCAGCGGCCGGCGAATTGCTGAACGGCCTGAACTCCCTTCGCGTACAAATTCGGTGTCTGAACGAAGTCCGCCAGGATGTAGTAGCCGTCGAAGCGTGAGAGCGGGTTGAGGTTGAATAGCAGTGTCGTGACGCTGGCCATCACCGCGACGTTGTCGAGAAAATTCCGTCCGGCCACGGAGTCCACATACCCGGCCGCCAAAATAGCGAATGCGGCGAGCACCAGCTCAGCGTACATCCCGGCAGCCGCGGTGTGCATGCGCTGCCAACGCGACGGAAACCGCCAACAAGAGGTGACGTCCACGTAGGCCACCGGCACGAAGAACAGAAACGCAAATCCCACCTGTCGCACCTCGCCACCGTATCGCTTGCAGACCAGTGCGTGAGCAGACTCGTGAACGACTTTCAGCACGAGCCACGCCAAGCCCAGTCCGCACCAATGCGAGGGAATCAGGATGTCCGCGGTGGAAGAAACGAAGCGATCCCAATCGACGGCCACCTCATGCGCGGCCAGCACGGTGATCAGCAGCCAGACAACAAATGCTGGCTTGCCGAACATCCAATCGACCCACGGCAAGACTCGCTCGCACCATCGGTCGGGACTTCCCAGCGGGATGCGAATCGACAACGGATTCCAGTTCGCCCGCGCGGACACGTCGGCCAAGCTCTCGGAGGCTTGTTCGCTCGCCGCCGCATCAATCAGCAACCCGCTCTTCAAACCCCATTGAATGACGGAGCTCGCGTCAGTCTCGCTGAAACTCTGATCGCCGAGCGATTTGTTGGCGGACTGGAGTGCGTCAAATCCTGAACGCTGCCCGTCGAATTGCGACAGCAACGTGAACTCGGCGATCCCCAGGCGAAAGAACTTTCCGCGCCGCGGGTCTTCCAAGTAATAGCAGCTTCCCTCTGCATCCGACGTCGCGGTGAGGCCCAGATCGGGTCGCCAAAGCAGGAGTGGTGGTGATGACATGCGGCTTTCACAATCCCAGCGAGAGATCAGGCGGAACGCGCTAGCGACCGGTTCGCAAATTCCTCGACGAACCGGACGCTAGCGCGTTCCGACTGATTGTTCGTTCGTGCCTCAAGTACGTGCCGTGGGGCGCTACTTGGCCAGTAGTTTATTCCAACTGGAAGCGTCCAGCGTCCTCTCCAATAGCATCTCCAACTGGTCGGCATCGCTGATCGCCATGATTGCCGTGCGAATCTTGCGGGAAGGTTTGCCGAGTCGTATTTCGCCGATCTTCAGCACGTCTTCTCGCCGCTGGGCGATCCGGCCTTTTTCAATGCCTTTTTCAATGCCTCGTTCAATGCCTTTTTCCAATCCTTCAACTCGGCCTTTTGCCCAGCCTTCTTCGACGATGGCTTGATAAGTCACAGATTCTTTCATGATGTCTCGTACGCAACAGTTACTGGGCGAGTAGTTCATTCCAACTGGAAGCGTCCAGCGTCCTCTCCAATAGCATCTCCAACTGGTCGGCATCGTTGATCGCCAAGATTGCCGTGCGAATCTTGCGGGAAGGTTTACCGAGTCGTATTTCGCCGATCTTCAGCACGTCTTCTCGCCGCTGGGCGATCCGGCCTTCTTCAATGCCTCTCTCAATGCCTCTCTCAATGCCTCTCTCAATGCCTCGTTCAATGCCTTCTTCAATGCCTCGTTCAATGCCTTCTTCAATGCCTCGTTCAATGCCTTTTTCCAATCCTTCAACTCGGCCTTTTGCCCAGCCTTCTTCAACGATGGCTTGATAAGTCACAGATTCTTTCATGATGTCTCGTACTCCTCGCAACAGGGTTTCCGCAAAGAAGGCGTTGTATCTTAAACCGACCAACACGTAAGTCGCAGTCCAAAGTTCCGCTTCGAGAGCGCGAGGCACTTCGCGGCGAAAGCGTTGTGACATTTGTTCCACAACGTGCGGAGCCTGTTGACGTGAAACGTCACTGATCGGAGCCAGCGGTAAGACACCGACGCCCGCTGACAAAAGCTGTTGCACGGGAATATCCCAGACCTTGATCACTTCATATTCAAAATCAATGTGACACCCGCGAATGGGTGAGCGCTGCCGATAGTGGCCCTGGTTCGCTCGCCCCCATGCCCGGCGGTCCAAGAGCAGCACGCAAGTATGGACAAATTGCTGATGCCGTTTCGTCAATCGTCCGTTGCTTTCAAACATCCGGATATCGAGCCATTTGTCGTAATACGATTGTGGCTCCAGATGCAGGATGAATGGGTTAGCGGCGAGCACTTCAAACACTTTGTCGGCCACAGTCGCGACGGTCGAGACATCGCTGTCGACGACGCGCACACGAGTTCCTTTGGGGACGCCGACAAGTTCCGCCCAGTCGGATGGAAACACACCCATTGAATGCTTCACCGCAACGTCAAGGCTTCCCATCAGTCACTCCCTACTGATCAGTGATCTACCACAACCGCCACTTGTTCCAAGCGCGGTGGAACAGCCGCCATCCCAGCGTGGCTTGGCCGGCGGCGAGATGCAGTCGGCCGCGCATGCCGGGACGCAATTGGCCGTCGTCGTTGGGCAGTTCGATCTCGCCGATGAAGACTTGTTGCTTGTTCCGCAGTTCGGCGCGCGGGCAGATGCGTTTCAAGGAACCCACCAGTCGCCGATCGGGAAACGCTTCCAACCGAATGACGGCCTCGCTGTTTGCTGGGACGTGGGCGATTTCGGATTCTGGAATTTCGACTTCGACGATCATGCGGTCGAGCGGCGCGATCTCGAACAGCGATTGCCCCAGTGACAGCCGCACTCCTTCCGCGCGTTTGAGTTCGCCGCTGACGACAATGCCGTCGATCGGACTGCGGATTTCCAGATTCTCGCTGCGATGTTCGAGCAACCTGGTCGTAAGGCCCAGTCGTTCCATCTGGAGTTTCGCCAGTTGAGCCTCGCCGAACTTTTGGTCGGCGAGATGCGCGTCGCGTTCTTTGGCCGCTCGTTCGTATTCCGCCGCGTTGCCGGCCAGTTCCCAGCGGACTTCCTTGCCGTCCATGCGTGCCAAGAGTTGTCCTTCGGCGACAGTGTCGCCGACTTCGACAAGTGCCCGTTCGAGAGTTCCCTCAAACGGCGCGGCCACGAAGCGGCGCGTGACCGGTTGCAACTCGCAATCGCAACCGACGTCGTACGGGACTGGCAATACGAGCGCCGCCAACGCAACAGCGGTCAGAATGACGAGGTTTTTCGTTCGGGACCAAAAGGACGGTTTTTGTGAGATCAGTTTTACCGGTGACGGGCGTGCCACTGTGCCGGGGTCAGGCACCGCAGAATTCAGAATTGGCGGAAGAAGGCGTTCTATGTCAACCACGTCGCACTCCGCCAATTCGGAATTCTGCGGTGCCTGACCCCTCGCTGGAGGTGGTGAGACGAGGGGTCGGGTGTTTGGTGTTTTGAAATTGGCGGGCATCACGCTCGATTCGTGGATCACGCTTTTCTCCCGCCAATTTCAAAAAAAAAACACCCGACCCCGGCCCTCGTTCAAGGGGTCCGTTTGGCCGAGCGTGGTGGTTCGGCCGGCACGGCAGAGCGGTTACTGAGCAGCAAGGTGCAACGATCGCCGCTGCGGCAGTCGCCGTTCGGATTCGGGATGCGGACCTTGACGCGAACGGTGCCACTGCGCGCGTCCGTGACCGGTGCGACCAGCTCGACTTCCGCATTCACCGACGATTCGGCTGCGGCGAACTGCACCTGCACGGGTCGACCCGCTTGAAGTTGTCCAGCTTGAGCGGGCTTCAGCGAGAACGTGGCCAGCAGCGGATCGAGTTGCACGACCGTGACCACCACGGGGTCGGTCGGCGAGACGAACTCACCCACTTCGCGATGCAACTTGGTGACGACTCCCTTCAGCGGCGACCGGACAGTTTTGCGTTCCAACTCCAACTGAGTCCGTTCCAGTTCCAGTTTGCGCACGGCCAGCGTTTCCTGAGCGGACTGCACACGCGCGGCCGAGACCGCTTTCTCCATCTGAGCCTTTTCGAGTTCTTCAGGACGCGCATTTCCGCCGCGGACCAGCGTCTCGAACTTCTCCGCGCGGCTGGAGTGCAATCGCAGTTCCGCCTCGGCCGAGTTCAAGACGCCGCGCGACGCGAGATTCTGCTTGGCGATTTCGAGCGCTGCCTTCACGAGTTCGTCATCGAGTTTGACGAGCGGCTGTCCCGCTTCAACCGCATCTCCCTCGCGGACCAAGACCTCGCGAATGAGAGTCATGTCAGCGGTCGCGACTTGGATCGTGCGATACGGCTCGGCAAACGTCTCTTGATCGGCCGACCCCGACGGTGATGTTGACGTCGTGGAGGTCTTGGCCGCGGCCGATGGCTTTCCGTCACCGGCCTGCAAACTGACGCACGCAGCCAGCAGGGTGAAGAACCAGCAACTCCTGCGAAGCGTCAGCATCCACATAATTGATCCCACTGTTATTTTTCACACGGACTTGAAACTTACGAGCCGCGCCCGTGAGGAAGCGGTGATCGAGATCCGCTTCGTGATTTGGATGATTCATGACCCCTTACCAACCCGACGCGCAAGCGAGGCCAAGGCATACCGCTGGCCTCGCTTGCGCGTCGGGTTGGTAAGGCTCAAACACGCACGTCACGACAGTTCAGAATCCAAACACGTCATCTCTGTTTTCGAGCCTCGTCGCGCGGGGCCTTCAACGAAGTCCGGGAATCGAGCGACATCAGTCGGTCTTCCGGCGAGATTTGCCGGATGTAGAGTTTTTGTCCGCAATGCGTGTGTTCATTTTCCGCCAGTTCGATCGGACACATTCACGACACATTCCGACCTCAATGAATTTAGGTATCAAACCACCGACACCGGGGCGATCGGGCTGTTTTTGGGGGTTGGCCGGATTCCGTCGAAATACGCGCGCTGCGTTTCTCGGCAGAGCTTGAGCAGCCCATCCGCTTCGTTCAAAACGGCGAGCAGGTCGGCGTCCTCGGCGTTCAGCGTCGCTTGCAGGTCCGCGGCTTGGATGGCGATTTCGCTGGCCCCTTGCTTCGTCGCCAGCAAGTGCATGTGGCCGGCCAGGTCTTTCAGGCTGGTGAAGTCTTGACGTTCGAGGGCCGTGACCAGGTGCTCGATGTGCATGCCGATCGACAGCGCGGCTTCTTTGGACACGCCGTTTCGATCCGTCGTCTCCGTGCGGCGAGACGACAGACAGGCGATGAAGCGTTCCACCAATTCCGCATCGAACTGCACGCCGGCACAACGGCGGAGTTCGGCGAACGCGTCGTCTCGCGAGCGGGCTTTGCGGTAGATGTTGTCGGAGATCATTGCGTCGTAAGAGTCGGCGATCGCCAGGATGCGTGTTCCGAGCGGAATGCGCGTCTGTTTGCCGGTCTTCGGATCGGTATACATGCCGTTCGGCGGCGCGGATTGGTTTTCCAGAATGGAGCACAGTTCCAATGACTTGAACGACACTCGGACCAGGGAGACGCCGTTGCTCTGATGGCGACGCATCGTCTCGCGTTCTTCCGGCGTGAGCGGGCCGGCCTTCAGCAGAATGCTGTCGGGGACACCGATCTTGCCGATGTCGTGCAACAACGCGGCGATCTCCAACAGATAACACTGGCTGGGCGACATCATCCCTTCGGCAACCAACACGCACAGGTCGGCGACGCGACGGCTGTGCTCGGCCGTCGTCAGGTCGCGATAGGCCAACGCCGAAATCAGCGAGATGACCGCCGGGAACGGAATCGGTTGTTCCACCGCCGGCTCTTTGGCAGGTGCTCGGTGGGTGCGGGGCAGCTTGGACTCGTCGATCGCCAGATCGCCGGGAACCTTGTCTAAACTGACGACGCAGTTACGGCCATTCTTCTTGGCCACGTACAGACATTTGTCGGCTTGGTCCAACAATTCTTGCGGGCTGGCCGGCTTGAGTTCCCGCGACGAGACTCCGAAGCTGGCCGTCACCGAAAGCTGCGGGAACTTCAATTCGGAAACCGCCTTTCGCAATCGCTCGGCCGCGTAACAAGCGGCTTCGACGTCCGCGCCGCGCATCAGCACGCAGAATTCCTCGCCACCGTACCGGCAGACGAGGTCTCCTTCGCGGGCCGCCGCCTGCAATGTGGTCGCTACTTTCTTGAGGACTTCGTCTCCCATGCTGTGGCCGAAGCGGTCGTTCACCGACTTGAAGTGGTCGACGTCGACCATCACGCAACTGAGCGGAAACCCTTGTTGCTCAGATTCACTCCAATAGGTCGCGAACGATTCAAACAACGAGCGGCGATTCAAGCAGCCGGTCATCGGGTCTTCGGTGGCCAGCCGTTCCAGTTCTTTATTCTGACGCCGAATCTCGTCGGCAGAGGTTTGCAGCTTGGCCAACGTTCCGGCCAGTTCCGCTTTCTTGTTCTCCAGTGGAGTGACGTCGCCGAAGCTGGTGAGTGCGCCTTGCGAGCGTCCGCGGTCATCCAGGATCGGCGCGGCATTGACCATGTACGTTCGCGACTCGGCCGTCCCTGGCTTGATGCTGAGCATACTGCCGCCATGAGCCGCCTCGCCGCGGAGCACCTTTTGCCACGGCAAGTCGCTCGAAATCGTTTCGCCCCGTGCCGCGATCCACGGTAGCGACGAGGCTTTGCGTCCCAGCAATTGCTTCTCGCTGACACCGGACGTCGTGGTGAAGGCGCGATTGGCCAGCACGATCCGCTCTTCCTTGTCCAGCAG
>JAYVSP010000025.1:0-5144 GCA_043775215.1 Planctomyces sp.
CCGGCGCATCAATAACTGTCGTAGCCGAAGTCGTGAGACTTCGGACGGAACTCTCACGAGTTCCGCTACTCCAGACAGTTATTTCTGCGCCGGTCCTAACCCAATGAAGAGCGGTACGCTCGCAACAAGACTTTTTTTCCACTGACACAGGGTCGGTGCGGAAGTTCAGAATGAAAGGGATTGGCCATGCCTGCTGACGAACTCGATCGGCTGCTGGTAGCCCGCATTCGACAAGGCGAACCGGAGGCGTGGGAGGAGTGCATCTCTCGGTTCGAGGGGCGGTTGCTGGCGTTTGTCGAAAGCCGTCTGGGCAATCGCGCCACCAGCGAAGATGTCGTCCAGGAAACTTTCATGGGCTTTCTGATTAGCTTGCCGAACTTCGACGACACGACGCCGCTGGAGAGTTTTTTGTTCTCGATCGCGGCTCACAAGCTGACCGACGTTTTGCGGCGAAACGGCCGGCGGCCGGAGTTGCCCCTGTTCATGGAAAACTCCGACGGTGATGTGCGTGAGCCAGCCGGTTCCGATCGCGCGGCATCCAGTTTGTTTCGCAGCCAAGAACGTCAAAATACCGAAGGAGCCGTCCTGGCCGAGGCGCTGCAGACGCTCATCACCCAATGGTGGGAGCAGGGCGAGTTTGATCGACTAAAGTGCATCGAGTTGCTGTTCGTGCTTGGTTGGAAGAACAAAGAGGCGGCCCAGCAACTGGGCATCACCGAGCAAGACGTCGCCAACCACAAGCACTTTGTCGTAGCGAAACTTCGCGACGCGGTCGATAAATTTCGGCTGGATGCAAGCCGGCTGGCGGAACTGGGACTAGGATAGTTTGCTCGTTGCTTCGGTCCTATTTGTCCCTTTCGATAAGGACAAAAGCGACCGAGAGGACCGAAGGACGAGCGCAAATACCGATCCCCAATGAATCAACAAGCCCAGAGGAACACCATTTGCGTCCCTGCGATCGAAGCAAGTAATCTTTTCCGCGCGGGCTCAGGTTGTTGATGCACGCTTCAAATGAAGGCACTTCATGTCCATTCGAGTGGCTCTGAATCATAAGTCTGAATATCGCTACGACCGGTTGGTCACGTTAAATCCGCACGTGGTGCGACTTCGGCCGGCTCCGCATTGTCGGACGCCGATCTTGAGTTATTCGCTACGGGTCGAGCCCGCGGAGCAGTTTCTAAATTGGCAGCAAGACCCGTACAGCAACTATCTCGCGCGGCTGGTTTTTCTGCAGCCAGCGCGTTCGTTCACGGTCGAAGTCGATTTGGTCGCGGAGATGACGGCGATCGATCCGTTCGATTTCTTCATCGAGCCGTCCGCCGAGAATTCACCGTTCGTTTACGACGAAGTTCTCACGCGAGAACTGATGCCGTATCTGGAAACGGCACCGGCCGGGCCGAAGCTGGAAGAATTTGCACAATCACTGCGGCGCGAGAACTATCGGACCGTCGATTACTTGGTGGACATCAACCAGCACGTGCAGAAAGCAATTCGCTATCTCATCCGCATGGAACCGGGAGTGCAGACTCCCGAAGAGACGCTCACGTTGGGCTGCGGTTCGTGCCGCGACTCGGCCTGGTTGATGGTGCAGGTGCTGCGGCGACTGGGCTTGGCGGCGAGATTCGTCTCAGGCTACTTGATCCAATTGGTTGCGGACGTTCCTGTGTTGGATGGGCCAGCGGGGCCGACGAGCGACTTCACTGATCTGCATGCCTGGGCCGAGGTCTATGTGCCGGGAGCGGGCTGGATCGGGCTGGACCCGACCTCCGGGCTGTTGGCGGGCGAAGGGCACATCCCGCTGGCATGTGCCGCCGATCCGACATCGGCCGCAGCAATCACCGGCTCGTATTCATGGACGGAGACAGCGAACAACAACGGCGAGGAATGCCACGAAGAGTTCGCGGTTTCTATGACCGTCACACGCACCGTCGAACAGATGCGAATCACGAAACCGTACACCGAAGAGCAATGGCAATCGGTCAACGCACTGGGACAGCGCATCGACGACCATTTGGACGCAATGGACGTGCGGCTGACGATGGGCGGCGAACCAACGTTTGTCTCGATCGATGATCGCGACGCTCCGGAATGGAACACGGCGGCGCTCGGAGACGGCAAGCGAAAGCAAGCGAGCGAACTGCTGCACCGCTTGCGGACTCAATTCGCCCCCGGTGGGCTGCTGGTTCACGGGCAAGGCAAGTGGTATCCCGGTGAGCCGCTGCCGCGCTGGACCTTCGGCTGTTACTGGCGACGCGACGGCGTGCCGTTGTGGGAAGACATCACCTTGATCGCGGACGTGGAACGCGACTACCGGCACACGTCCGCAGATGCTCACGCCTTTATCACGTCGCTAGCGGGGCGATTGGGAATCGACAGCAGCCTGTGTATCCCCGGTTTCGAGGACACGTGGTATCACCTCTGGCGTGAGCAATGTTTGCCAGTGAATGTCGATCCGCTGAAGAACAAATTGGAGAACGCCGAAGAGCGTCGCCGCTTGGCGCGAATCTTCGATCAAGGGTTACAGCAGATCGTGGGCTATGCGTTGCCGTTACGGCGCAGCTCTGCGGCGAAGGAGTCAAATTGGGAAAGCGACCGGTGGCATCTGCGTCGCGAACACTTGTATTTGGTCCCCGGCGATTCGCCGATGGGATTTCGATTGCCGTTGGATTCTTTGTCTTGGGAGGCTCCGGAAGCGCGCTGCTCGGTCGTCGCGGTGAGCACGTTTGCCCCGCGCGGACCGTTGCCGCAATTCTGCAAGGCGAGCTGGGGCTGTCAGGCGTCTGATGGCGTAGTGCAAGCTGCCAGCTTGCCACTCAAAACATCGCTGGCGAACGGGGAGCCGATTGATGGCTCGAGTGGCAATCTGGAAGCTTGTGCTACGGTGGTGCGGACGACGTTGTGTGTTGAGCCGCGCGAGGGGCGATTGCATGTCTTCCTGCCGCCGGTCAGCACGCTGGAGGATTATCTTGAACTGATCGCGGCCGTGGAGGCGACCGCTGCCGAATTGAAATTGCCGGTGCTCATCGAAGGTTATAAGCCTCCGTCGGATCATCGGATCAATCACTTGCAAATCATGCCCGACCCCGGCGTGATCGAGGTCAACGTTCATCCGGCCCGCAATTGGCGCGAACTGGTGGAGATCACAACCACGATTTACGACGAGGCTCGGCTGTCGCGGCTGAGCACCGAGAAGTTCATGCTCGATGGCCGGCACTGTGGCACGGGCGGCGGGAATCACATCGTCATTGGCGGATCGACACCCGCGGACAGTCCTGTCCTGCGGCGGCCGGACTTGCTCCGAAGTTTGCTCGCATGTTGGAACAATCATCCGTCGCTGTCGTATTTGTTTTCATCAATGTTTATCGGGCCGACCAGTCAAGCTCCGCGGATGGATGAGGCTCGCAACGACAGCCTGTACGAACTGGAGATTGCCTTTCAGCAGATTCCCGAAGAAGGCGGCTGTATGCCGTGGATGGTCGATCGCATCTTCCGGCACTTGCTGACCGACGTGACGGGCAACACGCATCGCGCCGAATTCTGTATCGACAAGCTCTACACACCCGACAGCGACGACGGCCGCCGGGGTCTTGTGGAACTGCGGGCATTCGAGATGCCGCCGCATGCGCGAATGAGTCTCGTGCAGCAGTTGCTACTGCGAGCTTTGGTGGCGCGGTTTTGGAAGACGCCGTACAAGCACAATCTCGCTCGCTGGGGAACCGAGTTGCACGACCGGTTCATGCTGCCGCATTTCGTCGAGCAAGATTTCGACGACTTGTTGCGCGAATTGGATGAGGCGGATTACTCGTTTGAGAAAGACTGGTTCGCCGCACACTTCGAGTTCCGGTTTCCACTTCTTGGCAGTGTGACGCATCGTGGCGTGCAGCTTGAACTGCGTCAGGCGATCGAGCCGTGGCATGTGCTCGGCGAGGAACCTGGACCCGGCGGAACAGCTCGTTACGTCGATTCGTCCATCGAGAGAATGCAGATCAAGGTCCGCGGCTTGATCGACGCGAGGCACATCGTGACCTGCAACGGCCATCGCCTTCCGCTGCATTCGACCGGCACCGTCGGCGAGTTCGTCGCCGGTATCCGTTACCGAGCTTGGCAACCCCCGTCGTGCCTGCATCCGACGATCAAAGTTCATGCGCCCCTGGTGTTCGATGTCTACGACTCCTGGACCGGCCGCTCGATCGGCGGCTGCCAATATCACGTCGGGCATCCCGGCGGCCGTCACTTCGAGACGTTTCCGGTCAATGCGTCCGCAGCCGAGACGCGAAGGCAATCGCGCTTCTATGCGTTCGGTCACACACCCAACGCTTGGAAAGCTCCGCCGTTGGAAATTCAGTCAGAATTCCCAATGACGCTCGATCTGCGAAAAGTACCTCTTCCGCAGACAGTTCGACCGGTTCCGGAGCTATCAAGATCCGCCGCTGCCCCCACGCACGCTGCCCTTCTGTCATCCGAACAGTCTCTCTTGAAATCCAAGAGGCTTCTCAGAGTTGAACAGGCGAGCGAAGCGATTGACCCATCAGCGGATTGGTCCGCAACAATGCCGGTGGCACGCTGACGCGGGCAGGTAAGAAGTCGGATGTTCGATGAACCGAACAAATCCGTCACTCAACACGCGGGGGTTCTGGCGATCGACGTTGCCGTACGATCGAACTCGTTGCACGAGGATTAGATGTCAAGAATCAATTCGACCTGCCAATCAAACTCGGATTGTTCGATGTGCAGGCCATGATATGTGATCGCCTTCACTTCGTGAGACAGGCGATGCCGCGAGCGGTCATAAGACTCGCCCCGCATTGTCGCCATCAACTCCTGTTCGCCGATCTGCACCTGGAATTCACCAAACACTAGCTCCCGCGATTCGAATAAAAACAGCAGTTCATTCAGCCAGTCGAACAGTAAGTAGTCCATCTCTGAGCCAGTCAGACGAATCGTCTCGACGTCTGCGGGACGAATGTCTTCGGGATTTTCCAGCAACAGCGACGTCAACCCGCGCGCGGCATCGACAAACAGCTCTTCCAGGCTGGTGGCCCGCACTCGTAATCCAATATCGGCCGTGTGATCGAAAGTCTCAAACATCGAACGCTGCTCCACCAAGCCCATCTAAATAACCGTGCGTGATTCGTGGCGATCAC
>JAYVSP010000026.1:0-9771 GCA_043775215.1 Planctomyces sp.
GTCGGCCAAATCGTAGTCGGCTCGATTCCGCTGGCCGCGGAGTTGATTCAGATCGGAGCCGATCAACCTGAGCTCAGCATGTCCGCAGCCTTGCAAGCGTCTCCATAGAAACGCATGCGCTGTCTCAGTTCGTGGGGCGTCGAATCCCAAGGCACGCAGGAAATCTTTCGCCAGATGAAACGCAGCGTAATAGGCTCGGCTGATCGCACAGCGCCATTCGGTCTCGGATTGGCCGAGACATAGTTTCTCGGCAAATCGCAGCAGGTCGTGGTTGGAAATCATGGCCGCCAGTCCGTATTGAGCCGGAACGCCGACACAAGATTCGGCGGACAGCAGTCATACAAACGGCGATGCCACTGGCGCGAAATCAGAAAGAGTTCATGCGCATCTTCAATGTCGTTTCGCACAACGACGGAAAGGCAAACATCGTCAATGACCTCCCGGTCTTCGTCGATCTCCACTTCGACGCGTGCGTCCGGAAAAACTTCGCACGTCATTTCGACAACCTTGGGAAGCTCAGCAGAAACGCCGAGTTTCGCGGCCAAGTCGAGCACTTCGGGCGACAATTGAACTTCATTAGGAACCAATGACGCAGACATATCGGCCTCCTGGGAGCGTTTGGGAGGAATATCAGAGTCTGCGAACTCCGCACAGGTCAGCTTGCAAATTCGCCCGTTGCAAGCCGTCGGCGGCGAGGCGACGACTCCCTGACCGCTGGCGACGGCAATGACAAGTTCGACGGCAGAACAGACCGTCGAGAGCGGTCTTGGAACAGATATCATGCTGTGACGTGAAGTTGGCGAGTAACCAACCGAGCGGTTTTTCAAGGCAAAGTAGTCAAGACGCAAAGGATCACAAACGAAGTCCAGAATGTGACACGGTAAACTCAACCCCGCGTTAACGCGTTGAGAGGCGGCGCATCGACTTGAACAAGCCGGGATGAATCAGCGGGCTGGCGCGATCCATTGATTCACATCTTGTGCGAAATCGCCGGGATATCCCACAATCTGACCCGCCCATTTCACTCGGAGAGCGAGGATGCCCACCGTCAAACGTCGTTACAGCAAAGAGGAATTCGTGCAGCGCGGCGACGCGCTGTACGACCAGCTCATTCGTTCGGTGTTTGAGCCGAGCCACAACGGCCAATTTGCCGCGATCGACATCGACACGGGGGAATTTGAAGTCGATAAAAGTGAGATCGCCGCAGGCAACCGATTGCGCGCCAGATTGCCGAATGCCCAGACGTGGATGTCCCGGATTGGATCGCGATACCTTCGCCGGTTTGGGTTCGTGCCCCGAAAGGTGGGCTCATGATTCGTGGAACCGTCGAGAATCATGAAGGGACTGTGCGACTAACCGTGATTGGCCGAGACTCCCAGCGCGAGCCCATCCAAGCAGTCGTGGATACTGGCTATGATGGTTGGCTGAGCCTGCCGCAATCGTTGATCCATGATTTGGAATTACAATGGATCAGTTTCGGACGCGCGGCACTCGCGGACGGGAGTGAATGTGGCTTTGACGTCTACGCAGGCGATGTCGTTTGGGATCGTCGCCGCGTCCACATTGAGATCGATGCCAGCGAAACGATGCCGCTCGTGGGAATGCAATTGCTGGAAGGATTTGAACTGACGATGCAGGTCCGCCAAGATGGCCCGGTCATCATTCGGCGGATGACCGGGCACTCCAAGAAGCGACGTCGATGATCAAAGGAGTGCGGTGTCGAGCCACCGCACTCTCAGCTATGCCGCATCTACCGCGTTGAGCCGGCGAACGGGCGCGGCGGCCTGCCGCTGCCGCCACTGGATTTTCCGAAGCGACGCGGACCTTTTGGTCCGTTGCCGTAACGCGGGACGTTTCCTGCCGAGCCCTCTTGGTTCCGGAACGGTTTCGTAGGACGGTTGGAACTGGACGACCGGCTGGGAGACCGATTGCCCTGCGCGATAAAAGTCGGGTCGCGACGCGGGGCGATCGTGACGTCGTCAGCGACTGTCTCATCCAGACCCTCGCCAAAATCCTGGTCGTTGTCGAGCGGACGACGCGAGCTCTTGTCATTCAACGGCGCTCCGCTGGAACCGCCGCTGCGTGATCGTTGCGGCCCCGCTTCAGCCACGTACTTCGGCAGGTCGGTGAGAACTGGCAACCGCTGACGGATCAGCCGTTCGATGGCCTTCAGCCGACTTCGCTCTTCGCCGGAACAGAACGAGATTGCGATGCCGCTGGCGCCGGCGCGTGCCGTGCGGCCGATGCGATGCACATAGTTGTCGACTTCGATCGGCAGGTCGAAGTTGATGACATGCGAAATGCCGTCTACGTCGATGCCTCGCGAGGCAAGGTCCGTCGCAATCAGCACCGTCACGCGACCGCACTTGAAACTGTCGAGTGCTCGCTGACGCTGAGACTGCGAACGGTTGCCATGAATCGCCTCGACTCGGAAGCCGGCGGCGTCCAGTTGGTCGGCAACTCGGTCGGCACCGTGTTTCGTTTTGGTGAAGACGAGCGTCCGCGTGACGTCCGGCTGCTTCAGTAGATGCCGCAGCAGGCGGGTCTTGTCGGACTTTTCGACAAAGTACACCGCTTGTTCGATGTTGTCGGCAGTCGTCGCGACGGGCGAGATTTGAACGCTGGCCGGGTCGTTCAGGATCGTATCCGCCAGATTGCGGACTTCTGGCGGCATTGTGGCCGAAAAGAACAACGTCTGTCGCACGATCGGCAACATCTCGGCGATTTGCCGCACGACGGGCAAGAAGCCCATGTCGAGCATCCGGTCCGCCTCGTCCAGCACGAACACCTGCACATGGCTCAGGTCAATAAAACCTTGTTCGCGCAGGTCCATCAGCCGGCCTGGGGTTGCGACGAGAATGTCCACGCCATGCCGCAGAGCCTTCACCTGGTGATACTGACTGACGCCACCGAAGACAGTCGTGTGCCGTAGCGGTGTCCCCGCGCTGTATTTCGCGAAGCTGTCGCCAATCTGACAGGCCAATTCGCGTGTTGGAGACAGCACCAGCACGCGAATCTTGCGAGCATTTGTGGCTGGTCGAGCGTTTCGGTCGGCATAACGTCGGCTGTCATCCCGATTGAAATGCTGTTGGCGATCAGAGTGGTTGTGGACCGGCCGATCGTTGACTTCGTGAGAAGCCGACTCGGAGGGCACGACGGGGGCTGGGCGGCCCTGCAGCAGCCGATGGATGATCGGCAGCGCAAACGCGGCGGTCTTGCCGGTGCCTGTCTGAGCCACTCCCAGCAGATCGCGACCAGAGATCACGATCGGGATGGACTGAGCCTGAATGGGGGTGGGAATCGAATAACCAGCCGCGGTAACGGCACGCACGATGGGCTCTGCGAGCCCAAGATCTGAAAAGCTCAAGGATCTATATTTCCGAACAAGAGGTATCCAGGACCGAAACGCCGGACGCGAAAATGCGTCAACATCGAAGCCAATCGAACCTGGCACGTTCCGATGGCTGAGCCGCTCGAAAGCGGGCTAATCGGGCTTCCGCCCGTGTGCCAAGGAACAGGGATCGGCCCACGGCCGGTTCTTCCTCACCACGATTTCGTCCACAGGATACGTCGGGCTGAGCCCGAAGAGGGGCAGACTGTAGCGTGGGTCGGCCGGTGCCGCCACCCCGATTCCTGAAAACGATGGAACCACTGATTGATGAACAAGAATCAATGATTGCTGATTGTTGAAGGATGATGCAACAGTAGACTCAATTCAACAATCAACAATCCTTGCTCATCAATCGTCAATTTCCTTGCGATACCGACCAAACCCTTTCGGACCTGGATCGGAAGTTCTTCCGGACGTCGGCACACCGAGCGCCACGAAGGCCAGCACCACGATTGCCGCGGACGTGAATAGGGTCGCTCGCCGCACGCGCTGGTTGAGTGCGAACGGCTCGATCACCGATTCGTACCAAGGCAAGGTCTCCGCAGGTGTCGCGAAGACCGGATCGTTGTCGCGGATGCTCAACTGCAAGTCCTCATCCACCGGGATACGGTCTTCTCCTTGTCGCTGAGCTCCGAAATCGACACTGGCCAATTTACGAACGAATTCGGGATCGTGCTCCAGAGCGTCGGCGACTTGCTGCAAGTCCGAAACTTCGTTCTCCAAACTGACCAACCGCATCTGTGTTGCGTGATAGTCGTGTCGCAGCCGGATGAAAGTGAGCAGCTTCGGCGAAAGTGCCACTAACGCATACGCCGCCGCCGAGACCAACAACGCCAGCCAGAAAGCCAGTGATCCGGTCCACGAACCGTGCGCATCGGGTTGTTCGGTGGTCGTGGACATGGATTGAAACTCGAACCGAGGGCACGGCTCTCCACTAACCCGAAGCGTGAGCGAACGCTCCAAGTGATTGCAATTCGAAACGTCTTGGAACGTTCGCCCTCGCTCACGCTTCGGGTTAGTGTGGGGAGTCGGCCTGGAGATCGGCAGAACGTATCACCGGTCTTGTGCTCAGAGTGTGCCACCGTAACGGGCGGAGGGGCCGAGAATTTCCTCGATTCGGAGCAATTGGTTGTACTTGCAAATCCGGTCGGTGCGGCTAGCCGAGCCGGTTTTGATCTGGCCGGTCCCCAAGGCCACCGCCAAGTCAGCGATGAACGTGTTTTCGGTCTCTCCCGAACGGTGGCTCATCACGGCCGAGTAGGCGCTGCTGTGAGCCAACTGCACGGCCTCAATGGTTTCGGTGAGTGTGCCGATTTGGTTGACCTTGACCAAGATGCTGTTGGCAACGCCGTCGTCGATGCCTCGCTGTAATCGCTTCGAGTTCGTGACGAACAGATCGTCACCGACCAACTGGCACTGCTCACCGAGGGCTACGGTAAGTTGCTTCCATCCGTCCCAATCGTCCTCCGCGCAGCCGTCTTCGATCGAGCAGACGGGATACTTCTCGACCAGCTTCGCCAGGAAGCCCACCATCTCGGCCGCATTCAATTTCTTGCCATCGATTTCGTAAACGCCGTTCTTGAAGAACTCGGTCGCGGCGCAGTCGAAGGCGATCTTGATCTGCTCGCCCGGCTTGTACCCGGCCGCTTCGATCGCCTTGAGGATGACCTCCACCGCTTCGTCCGTGTTCTTCAGGTCGGGAGCGAACCCGCCCTCGTCGCCGACGGCCGTGCTCATTCCCTTGGCCTCCAGAATCTTTTTGAGGTAGTGGAAGACTTCCACGCCGGCTCGCAGTCCGTCGCTGAAGCAGTCGAAGCCCAGCGGCATGATCATGAATTCTTGGAAGTCGATGCCGTTGTTGGCGTGTGCTCCGCCATTGATGATGTTCATCATCGGAGCCGGCAGCGTCTTGGCGCCCACTCCGCCGAGATACCGGAACAGCGGCAAGTAACAGACCTGGGCCGCCGCATCCGCCGCCGCCAGCGAGCAGGCCAGGATCGCGTTCGCGCCGAGCTTCGATTTATCCTCGGTGCCGTCCAGTTCGAGCATTGCCAAGTCAATCGTCGTCTGATCGCAGATGTCGAGCCCGATCAGCTCATTGGAGATCTTGACGTTGACGTTCTCGACCGCTTGCAGCACCCCTTTGCCGAGGTAGCGTTTTTTGTCATTCGTGTCGCGCAGTTCGAGGGCTTCGTGCGAACCGGTGCTCGCCCCGCTCGGAACGGCCGCGCGGCCGCGATGTCCGTCTTCAGTCTCGATGTCCACTTCCACCGTCGGATTGCCGCGGCTATCCAGAATCTCTCTCGCCCGTACGGCTGCAATTTCCACGCTCATCGTTCAGTTCCTCAATCTCAAACACGTCGGTCTCAGACTAGTGCGTCGTCAGGTCTACAAACGTGGGTTCTTGTGGTTGAGCGGCAAGGCGCTAGCCGCCGGTACTACTGCACGACCGGCGGCTAGCGCCTTGCCGCTCACAACCCCTGAATCAAGACCTGACGACGCACTAGTTTCCAGCCACGCACGTTCGCGGCGGAGTTCGTTGCGGAGTGTGTCAGACACGAACGGGACTTGCCACCGTCCGCAGCCGTTCATTTTGGCGAATCGTTCGACTTCGCCGCCCGCGACGATAGACTTCCGCCGCGTTTCCGAGCACCAATACGGGCATGTTGCATCGTTTGGATCAGTTTATGACCGACTTCGACAGCCCGTGGAAGGAGATTTTGGAACGGTACTTCGAGGCGTTCGTGGCTTTTTATTTTCCCGCCGTGCATTCCCAGATCGACTGGTCACAACCAGTCGTATTCCTCGACAAGGAATTGCAGCGTGTAGTCCGCGACTCGCGTCAGAAGCGGCGGATCGTGGACAAGCTGGCCCGCGTGCGACTGAAGGACGGCCGGGAAGAATGGGTGTTGATTCACGTCGAAGTGCAAGGAGCGTCCGAGACGGATTTTGCCAAGCGCATGTATGTCTGCCACTATCGCATCTTCGATCGCTATGATCGCCGAGTCGCGTCGCTGGCGGTTCTGACTGACACTCAGAAAAAATGGCGGCCGTGTGAGTTTGGTTATGATTTGTTCGGCTGCCGCATTCAGTTTGAATTTCCAATCGTCAAACTCATCGACTTCGGCAACGACTGGGACTCGCTGGAAAAGAGTCGCAATCCGTTTGCCATCGTCACGATGGCTCACCTGAAAACGATCCAGACTCGAAACAACCCACAGGCTCGGCGACACTGGAAATTTCAAATTGTCAAAGGGATGTACGAGCGCGGGTTTCAACGCCACGATGTGGTCCACTTATTTCGCGCGATCGATTGGATGATGGACCTTCCAGCGGGCTTGTCGATTGCGTTCGATAACGATCTGGAAAACTATGAAAGGGTGCATACGATGCGATACGTCACCAACATTGAACGCCGAGCACTCGCGAAAGGCCGTGAGGAAGGTCGTGAGGAAGGCCGTCATGCGGGCCTTTTGGAGGCTGTGGGGCTGGGCTTGGAAATGAAGTTTGGTAACGCGGCGCAACCGCTGCTGGCATCGTTGCAAAAGGTCAAGGATTTCGAGTTGCTCCGCGAGGTACAACAAGCCGTCGTGTCAGGAGCCAAATTGACGGACCTCAAGAAGTTGTTGGAAAAGTCGCACACTTAAGTTCCTCAAAATTGGTCCATTTCACGCATGAATGCCGCTTCCGACAATCCCACCCGCCCGCATCCTGCCGAGCCTTTGCCGCTGGAACCGATGGACCCGCAACTCAAGTGGATTCAGCCGGGCGGCGGAGTCATCTGCCATCTCGAACTGGCTTGGGGGCATTGGCGTCGTTGTTGGCTGAAGTTCTGCCGTCCGGGTTACGTTCGGCGCATGGCCGAGACTCGCAAAGGGAGCTTCAACGGTTGCCCGCATGAAGTGCTCGACCCGCGCGACCTCAAGTTCTTCCGCAATCAAGGCGGCTTTTATTGGGAGCCGCAGGACGACCCATTCCGCTGGCGCGACAAAATTCCGTTTGCCCGAACCGGATTGGCGGAGTTGTTCGTTTTCTGTCTGATCACATTCGGCCCGGCTCTCGGTCTGGTAATTTGGTTGACCTGCCCCGAAGCGGTGATCTCGCCCGCGATTCGCACCATCGGCTGGTTTGGCGTCACGGCGCTGTCGGTCATCGGACTGCTGATTGTCTGGTTTTTCCGCAATCCGCCGCGCAGCGTTCCGACGACGGCCGGCTTGGTAGTGTCGCCCGCCGACGGCAAAGTGGTCTTGATCGAGGAGATCGAGCACGACGACTTCCTCGGCGGCCCGGCGGTGCAGATCGGAATCTTCCTGTCGATTTTCAACGTCCACATCAACCGCGCTCCAGTCGCCGGAAGGGTCATCGGCCTACGGTACAAGAAGGGAAAATACCTCAACGCCTTGCGGCCGGAGTCTGCTCGTGAGAACGAGCAGCTTGCGGTTCGCATGCAAGAAACGCAGGCTCCGTATCGCCGCTTCATCGTGCGACAAATTACCGGTGCGATCGCGCGCCGAATCGTCTGCTGGCTGAAGCCGGGGGATGAATTGGCTCGCGGCGAGCAGTTCGGCATGATCAAATTGGGGTCACGGACTGAGCTGGTCTTGCCCCGCGAAGCCACGTTGAAGTTGCGTGTGAAACTCGGCGACACGGTCAAAGCGGGTAAGTCGGTCCTGGCGGAGTTTGAAGCATGAACCGTCGTGAGAAAGTCTTTGCCGTCTTGCCAACATTGCTGACGTTGGGCAACGCCGCATGTGGATTCGGGGCCATCACGTTTGCCGCGAAATGGTCGGGCGGTGATTCGGCGCACTCATTGTTCATTGCGTCCTGTTTGATTTACTTGGCGATGGTCTTCGATGCCCTGGATGGCAGCGCGGCACGGTTGACGAAGCAGACCAGCGAATTTGGAGCACAGCTCGATTCACTGTGCGATGCGATCAGCTTTGGAGCCGCCCCGGCGTTCTTAATGCTGCAATTCTCGTTGTCGCGTGACTATCACCCGCGGTTGCTGTGGCTGATCGCCGTGCTCTATGTCGTCTGCGCTGTGCTGCGACTGGCTCGGTTCAATGTCGAAACCGACGAGGACGACGCCCATGACTCATTCAGCGGCTTACCGTCTCCGGCTGCGGCCGGAACAGTGGCGAGTTTTCCGCTCATGGTTTTCTGGTTCCGGCATTTGGAGGACTCGGATCTGGTGAAACCTTCGGAACGATTCGCTAAACAACTCGATCTGTGGACAGAGAATGTGCTCCCGATCATCACTCTTGCGGTCGCTTGCTTGATGGTCTCGCGAATTCGTTACGCGCACCTGTTCAATCAATTGGTTCGCGGCCGAAGGCCCCGCCAGCATTTGATTCAACTTGTATTTGCTGTGCCCGTGTTGTTCGTGATGCCGCAGTTGTCGGTGCCGTTACTGTTTTGCTGGTTTGCGTTTGGTGCGCCGCTACGAGCCATGTGGAATGAGTCGGTCATGCGCTGGTGGCATCGGGGCCGTGTGCAACCGGCGATTGCCGGAGCCAGCGGGGTCTCACCACCCGGCGTCGAATGGACCAGCAATACTCCCGCGGCGATGACACCACCGCCGGATAACGACGAAATGGACGATGCGTAACGTCGCCGCAAGCGGCCAGCTTGCATGCGGCCACAAGCTGGCAGCTTGTGGCTACGGGATCAATCATGTTCACAGGACTTGTCGAAGCTCTTGGTGCTGTGCGAGCCCTCACGCCGGAAGGGGACTCGCAGCGTTTGCAGATCGCCGTGCCCGATTCGTTTCTCGAAGGTGCATCCCCTGCGAAGCGTCTGGGAGACAGCGTGGCAATCAATGGTTGCTGCTTGACGGTCGTCGCAGCGGACGATTCGTTGTGGAGTTTTCAAGCTGGACACGAAACGCTCGCGCGGACAAATCTCGGCCGGCTGCAACTCGGCGACGCGGTAAACCTCGAACGAGCGATGCCAGCCGATGGACGGTTCGGCGGGCACATCGTGCAGGGGCATGTGGACGGAGTCGGTCAAGTCGCCGCGATTGAACAACACGGCGAGTGGGCCGACTTTTCGTTCGATGTTTCCGAGCGACTGGCCGCTCAGATGGTCGAGAAAGGTTCGATCGCAGTCGACGGCGTCAGTTTGACGCTGGTCCGCGTCGATAAGGCTCAGTTCCAAGTCATGCTCATCCCCCACACGCTGGCGATGACGACGCTCGGACAGAGAAAAGTCGGCGACGAGGTCAATATCGAAACCGATGTGCTGGCCAAGTACGTGCAGAAGCTCGTTTCGTTTGGAGTGCCAAGGACCGGCGCAGAAATAACTGTCAGATGTAGCTGAACTCGCCAGAGTTCAGATCCGAAGTCTGGCGACTTCGGCTACGACAGTTATTGATGCGCCGG
>JAYVSP010000027.1:0-2535 GCA_043775215.1 Planctomyces sp.
CCCTGGGCTATCGAGTCTCGCCCCGTTGGGGCAAGGCCGCGAAACAAAACACACGAGTTTTCGGCCTACACCAGATCCCTCCAATATCAACTTTGCATCGCCCGAGACAAACCCTCGCCGCGTCCGAGGTATCTGACACTCCAAGCCTGTGAATCTTTCGAGCCGCGACCGGGTGGCGGCTCAATTTTTCACAGGCACTTCGAGTCGGGTACGGGAGTTTGTAGTTTCCAGACGCGATATTTCCCGAGCACACGAACGATTCTCGAAGACCTTGGAAAGGCTAAGGACCGGCGCATCAATAAACTGTCGTAGCCGAAGTCGCCAGACTTCGGATCTGAACTCTGGCGAGTTCAGCTACTTGAGATGGTCAGCCTTGGAAAGGCTAACCTACAAACATTCACGGCTGCCATTGAGTGCGTTGGTTTCGGAGTCGCGGGACGATTATCATCCTTTCGCCAATCCGACCGACCCGCCCCACCACGCTGTTGGAAACTGACATGTCTGACCTGCATCACGAATGTGGCGTTGCCGCTGTCTATCACTTGGGCAACCGAGGCCGCAGCGATTTGACTCCCAAGGAGGGACCGGGGCAGACGTCGCGGTTGATCTCGCGGCTGCTGCTGGACATCCAAAACCGCGGACAGTTGGCCGCCGGAATGACGACGTTCAGCAGCGATCGCAATCAACTCATCGACACTCACAAGGATGTGGGCACTGTCACCGAGGTCTTTCACCTCAACAAGCAGGAAGAATTTCAAAACCTGATGAACGAGTACGCCGGGCCGGCGGCGATCGGGCATGTGCGATACGCCACCTGCGGCAAGGACGACCGCAGTTACGCTCAGCCGTTCGAGCGGCATCACATCGAAAAACCGAAGTGGTTCAGTTTTGCGTTCAACGGGCAGCTCGCGAATTATCCGGAGCTGCGGCAAGAAATCCTTTGCAACCCCGATTTCCATTTGGCGCGAGAGACCGATACCGAAATCCTGATGCATTTGCTCTGCCAGGAGATCAAGTCGGTCGGTCAACGCGACCTGCTGCAAGTGCTGTCGAATCTCGCGCGGCGGTTGGACGGCGCCTACAACATCGTCTTCGTCAATGCTTTGGGCGACATGTTCGTGGCTCGCGATCCGCTGGGGATTCGGCCGATGTGCTACGCAATCGACGGGCCGCTATTCGCCGCCGCCAGCGAGAGCGTCGCATTGTCGAACATGGGATTCCGCGATTCACAGATTCGCAGTTTGCCCCCCGGCACGGCGGTCATTATTCAAAATGGCAAGATCGAGTTTGAACGCCGATTCGCCGAAAGTCCGAAGCGGGCTCATTGTTTCTTTGAGTGGATTTACTTCGCGAATGTGTGCAGCAACTTGGACGACCGTAGCGTCTATTTGACTCGCAAGCGGCTGGGCGAGGAGTTGGCTCGCCAAGAACAGATCGAGATCGATCACGACACCATCGTGGTGCCGGTGCCCGACACGGCAAAGGCCGCCGCCGATAGCATGGCCTATCAGCTCAACATTCCCAGCTTGGAAGGTCTGATCCGCAACCGTTACATCGGCCGCACGTTCATTGAAGGCAATAACCGGGCGGACAAGGCTCGCGCAAAATACACGCCGCTGCCGGAAGTGCTCGAAGGCAAGAAAGTCCTTTTGGTCGAAGATACAATCGTCCGTTCGACGACGATGAAGGCATTGATTCATCAGCTTCGCGATCGCGGCCGAGCCAAGGAGGTTCACGTCCGAGTCGCCTGCCCGCCGATCATCGCGCCGTGTTTCTACGGCATCGACATGAGCACGGTGAAAGAACTGTTCGCGACCCGGTTCATGCGCGATCCCGAATTGACTCCGGAGATTGAAACGGAAATGGCTCGCGCGATCGGAGCCAACACGTTGAGGTATTTGCCAATCTCGGCGATTGCGCGCAGCATCGGCATGCCGACCACGTCCATCTGCCAAGCATGCATCACCGGCGAATACCCCACGGAGGCCGGAGCCAAGTTGTATCAGCTCGCCTGCGACATCAACGGCGACGAGAACGGCTCGACCCGCCGAACCTACGACGCCCCGGCACCCGCCGTGCTGACGCGAACTTGAACCGGTCAGAACAGAGGATGCTCAAGTCTCCTGCAACCGTATTCGTTCGATCGGAGTCAGTTTCGGAATCTGTCGCATCAGATTCTGAAATTCTTCGGAATCAGGTTTGGATCGAATTCGACGAGCGGTTCACCGTGATTGAAATCCACCCGTTTCTCACGACGTTTGCCATGAACATTGCCGACATTCACGGCCTGCGAGCAAACGACGCGGTTCAATTGGCAGCGGCAGTCGATGCCAACGATCAACGGCAATTCTTTGGGTTATCGCCGCTGACCTGTGTTTCCTCCGATCGCGCACTGAACGCTGCTGCATAGCAAGAAGGATTGTTGGTCGACGACGCAAGGACCGGCGCAGAAATAACTGTCCGATGTAGCTGAACTCGCCAGAGTTCAGATCCGAAGTCTGGCGACTTCGGCTACGACAGTTATTGATGCGCCGG
>JAYVSP010000028.1:0-5262 GCA_043775215.1 Planctomyces sp.
TCGGCGCATCAATAAATGTCGTCTTTCGCTCCGCGAAAGAACGTTCTTTCGCGGAGCGAAAGACGACAATCACGACAGTAATTTCTGAGCCGATCCTAAGTCGCTTCGGTCCCTTTCGTCCTTTCCAAGGAACAAAAGAGACCAGAAGGACTTAAGAGCCGCGCGAATATCAATCTGAAGATCAATAAACGATCAAAGGACTCGCATTCCCGGCCAATTCCGATTTGGCCTAGAATCTCCGGCGTTGACAGCTTTTTCCGTCGGCGAGGGATCGCGCGAATGGCGAATCAGGGACGAACCAGTTTGCTTGCAGGACTCATCCGCAGAGCGTGTCTTTTCTGCGGGCTCATGCTGGCGCTGACATCCTGCCTGTCGGCTGCCGAGCCAACGCCGCAGCAAGACGACGCCACTCTGCGCGATGTGACGCTGCTCGGAGAGAAGCTGGCATGGGTGGTCGGCGATCATGGCGTCGTGTGGAAGACGACGGACGGTGGAATGACTTGGCAATTCGTTTCGGTGCCGGTGCGGGCTCATTGGAGCAGCGTCTGTTTTCTGTCCGACCGAGTCGGCTGGATTGCCGGTGGCGACACGGAGCCATTTACGCGGCGCGGACGCGGGTTGTTGCTCGTCACGAAAGATGGCGGAGCGACGTGGCAATCGGTCTCGCAGGCCGAATTGCCTCGGCTGCGGTATGTTCGGTTCTTTGATTCACGGCAAGGTGTGATCGTCGGCGAGCCGAGTTCTTCGCATCCGTCGGGGGTGTTGTTCACGGAAGATGCCGGTCAGTCGTGGCGCGAGATGCCGGGGCAGGCGGGATCGAGTTGGTTGGCCGCCGATTTTATGGGGCCATCGGATGGTTTACTGGGAGGCCGGCAAGGACGAGTCGCGGCGGTCGCTGACGGGCAGGCGTTGCCGGCGCGAGTCGATTCCTCAAGTTGGCGACGAGTTCACTCGGTCCGTTTGCAGCGCGATTTGAAAGGCTGGCTGGTCGGCGACGGCGGTTTGGTGATGAAGACCGAAACCGGCGGAGTGGTTTGGGAAGTTCCGGCCGGAGAACTTCCTCGCGAACTGAGAGATGCCGCGAACCTGCGAGCAGTCGCGTGCCGTGGTGATCAGGTGTGGATCGCAGGATCGCCGGGAGGCGTGATCTGGCATTCGCCTGACGGCGGTCAAACATGGCAACGGCAACTCACCGGCTCGTCGCTGCCAATCGAGTCGCTGGAGTTCGCGCAACGTAGCCCGTCCGCTCCGCGAGAGAGGCCGATCGCGCGATCAACCCTTGACGGTTCCACCGCGTCGGATGCGCGCTCGTCCCTTTCGCGGAACGAAATGGCTACGTTCGGCATTGCAGTCGGCGCGTGTGGTGTGATCCTGCGGACGGATGACGGCGGCGCAACGTGGCACGTGGCGCGCGGCGTTGGACGTCGCGCGGCGTGGTTGTCCGTTTCAGTTTGGCCGGACGAAATCTCTTTGCGGTTGATGGCTCAGCAAAGCGGTGAGCAGAGTTATCGCAGCATCGCGACGGTGCTCGTCCCGGAATCACCGCGTGACGATCGCCGATCAATGCTGACTGCCGAGTCGGATCAACGATTGCTCGATGCCGTTTTGGCGAGCGGCGGCAACAGTGCGGAGACCGATGATCGCTGGTTGACCGCGATGCCGGACCTGTATCGTCAGCCAGAGAAACTGTTGGAAGCGTGGTCGCGACGCGCGGAAGGACGTTTGGACGAGCAATGGCTAGCGCGATTGGTTGTGACACTGCGAACGTGGCGGCCGGACGTCGTGGTTGTCGGCGGCGAGACGGACGACGCCGTGCAACGTCACTTGCGTGAGTCGGTGTTGCGAGCGATCGACATGGCGGCCGATCCGACTCAAGCGCCGTGGCTGACTGAGGTGTTCGGCTTGCCAGCGTGGAAGGTGTCGAAGGCGTATGTACGACGTCCAGACGGAAGTGCCGGTGACGCGACGCTCGAACCGCATGAGTTGCTCGCGCGGTTGGGACTCTCGATCGCACAGGCAGCGGCACCGGCGGAAGGACGTTTGCTCGTCGAAGGCGGCGGCCTGAGAACTCAGCGCGAGGCGTATCGCTTGCTGCGCGATGAGACGACAGCGGGAGGAAGTTTTTGGCGCGGTATGGCTCATGCGCCGGGTTCGGCAGCGCGGCGAAAGTTGATCGACCTGGATGAACGCGACTTGGAGGAGCGGCAGAAACAGGCTCGACGTCAAAAGAATTTCGCAGCATCGGTGGAACGAGCACTGGATGATGAAACTCGCTCCAGTGCATTGCTGGCCGAACTGCGGGGCCACTCGCGCGCATTGCCGCCGTCGCAAGCGGCGATTGAGTTGGCTCAACTGGCTGCCGACTTGCAACGTCACGCGCACAGTGACTTGGCCGAGGCAACACTCATTGAGTTGATCGACCGATATGGCGGCGAGCCGGCGGCTCATACCGCGATGGCCGATTTGATCCGCACGTGGTGCAGCGCGGAAATCTCGTGGCGACGCATCCGCAAGACGGAGGTTGTTCAGAACAAAACGAAGTCGCGCGAACCGGGGTCAGGCGTTCAAAATTCAAAATTGGCTGACGGAAAACTTTCGGCAGTCACAACCGACCGACAGCCAATTTTGAATTTTGAACGCCTGACCTCTGACCGCGCCAGCTTGGAGCGGCTGCAAACGATCGCTGCACAGAAGGAGGTCTTGTCGATAGAGGCCCCGCTGACCACTGGCGCGACCATGGAGACGACTCGCGGATCGTTGCAAATCGGCCGTGAGGCGACATGGGACCGAGGACAGCTCGATCACTGGCAGCAACAGGCTCTGCGACTGGCACAGCGACTCCGCGAACGGTCGCCCGAATTGGCCGATCAGCCGAGCGTACAGTTCCCGTTGGCGGCCATGCTGCGTCAACGCGGATCGCCCGATCTTTCGGCAGCGATCTACCGCCGCTTCGGGCAAAGCGTCGTCGCGACTCCGTGGCAGCGTGTGGCTCAGCGAGAACTCTGGCTGCAGACGCCCATCGGCGAGCAACCGGAAGACTGGCTCCGCTCGGTCCCGACCCGGACGAAACCGCATCTCGACGGAGTCCTCACCGACGACTGCTGGCAATCGGCACGTCACCTCGTACTTCACGACTCTGATCCGACCGCATCCGGCCGGGGTCAGGCACCGCAGAATTCAGAATTGGCGGAAGAAGGTGTCCGTGTTCAAGAGAGCCGCCGATCACCAATTCTGAATTCTGCGATGCCTGACCCCTCGCGGGCATTCGTCATGCTGGCGCATGACGAGCGGTATCTGTACGTCGCTGCTTCGTTACCTCGGCATCCCGATCTGCCGGAGGCCGAGCCGATGCGGGACGGTCGGACTCATGATGCCGACCTGACGGGCTTCGACCGAGTGACACTGTTGGTGGACATCGACCGTGACTACGCCGTGAGCGATGTCTTCGAGATCGACGAGCGCGGTTGCACGCGCGAGTCGTGCGGATCGGACTTCACCTGGAATCCGAAATGGTTCGTCGCCACTTCGTCCGACTTGAGCCGTTGGACATTTGAAGCGGCCATCCCGTTGTCGGAAATCGCACCACCAGAACTTCGGCGAGGTTGTGTCTGGAGCATCGGCATCGTCCGCACGCTCCCGGCAATTAGTGTTTCCGGCTGGCCCGCAAGCGGCAATCAACCCGCGGAACCGGTGTGGCGCGGTCTGTTGAAATTGGAGTGATTAAACCCTGGAGTGCTGCGGCTGGACGCAGCCCTCCATTCATTTGAAATAGCGATAATAGCGATACTTAATGTCCAGCACTTCGTCGCTATGAAAGGCTGCTGAAATGCCGCGATTTTCCTGGCCATCAACGTCGTCATTCCAATTCGATGGAGGGCTGCGTCGAGCCACAGCACTCCAAGGTTTCGGTCCATCACTCGCGGCAGTGATTCTGAGCTTGTTCCTCAACTCCGGATCACTGAGGGGGGCAGATGAGACCTCGCCAGGCACGCTCACGGCCAGCAAGGCGGCGGCCATGACGACGGCTCCGGCGAATAAAGTCTTACTGTTGCACAATGGCAAAATTGTGAAAGGCTCGATTCAGCAAAGCTCGACTGGATATGTCGTCATCAAGCCGGAGGGCCGCATGGTTCTGCCGTTTGAGCAAGTGCGACTCGAAGCCGAGGATGTCGAGGACGCTTATCGGCAGCAACGAAACGCGCTTCCCGATCATTCCGCCAATGCACATACAGAGTTGGCTCGCTGGTGTCTGACGAACGGCCTGAAAGATCAGGCTGTGAAAGAACTGCGTGAGGCCGTACGGCGCGAGCCTGGTTCGCTCACCGCTAAGAACATGCTGCAACGCGTCAATGATCAATTACTCGCCACGAATGCTTTGCCGACAGTGACGCCCAAGAAGAACGGGCAATACTCGCTTCTGGGAGACGCGAAGCCGCTCGCGACGGTCGAAGCTCTCGGCGGGTTGTCGCGCGAGTCGGCTTCCGATTTCGTCTCGAAGGTGCAACCACTGCTGGTCAATCGCTGTGCGACAGCCGGATGTCACGGCCCCGGTTCGGGCAATGGGTTCGAGTTGCAACGTGTGAGGCTCGGCAAAGGGAGTCCGAAGGCGGCATCTGAACGCAACCTCGCGGCCGTGCTCGAACAAATCGACCGCGATCGGCTAATGGGCAGCCCGCTGCTGACGAAACTGCGCGGCGAATCGAAAGCGGATGGCTTGAAGCAGTCGCACGGCGGCCTTTCGCGCGAGCAAATGCAAGTCTTGCGGAACTGGATCACCGCGCTCGGCCGCAATACGGAAACGGCCACGTCGCCGATTGCCGCCACGAAGAGATCAGTCGTCGAGACATCACCCGATCTCGAAGTCGACAGTCCGGCCGAAACAGATCCTTCGCCACCGGACAAAGCGATACGTTTGAAAACGATAAGAGCGGATGCCGCCGACCCAGAGACTGACGTTGATGACAAGTCATTCCGCCAGTTGCTCCGCAAGTCCGACCCGTTCGATCCCGAGGAATTCAACAAGAGCGAATAGCTTGTTTAACCGCACGCCGCGGAGCCGCACCAATGTGGCACGCCGCTCCGCGTCGTGCGGCACTAAATGACCGTGCGTGATTCGTGTCGATGGGCAAAAAACGATGCGACATCAGCCGGAACGCACTAGTTCGTCTTCAAGACTACGAATTCGGGTTCATGTGAGTGAGCGGCAAGGCGTCAGCCCCCGGACGAATCGCGAGTGTGGTTCTGGCCCAACGGGCCAAGACT
>JAYVSP010000029.1:0-7149 GCA_043775215.1 Planctomyces sp.
GTATTCAGGGTTGGGGGAAAGCATTTTCAGCCGTTTCCACTGCAACAGTTCATCAATCGTTCGCTCGACATGAGTTGTTTGCATATTGGTAGCCTTCTCGAAGAGAGGAATAGAGGTCAAGCGAGCCTTCGCAGCGCACGGGCCTATCGTCTGCGATCGACATAAAACGGCGTCGAGCGATGTGGCTGATGACACTCCGGGTTCGGGCATTCGAAATCGAGCCCCGATTCTGCATCCCAAGCGCTGTCCGGTAATTCCAAGACAGGTGAGGCAGTGTCAGTGAGTCCTGAATTCCGCAGAATCGAGTCAATGGCATTCTTCACGCTCGGTGAAAGTGGCGACCTCACGCCACAACGCCGACAGCGAAATGTGATTTCGCCGTCGAAGCGTCCAAGAGCTTGCGAGATGGAATCGCCCCAAGAAGATGGCTGTGATTCTGCTCGAAGATTGTCCGTCGCGTGAAATCGAAACAGCCGCACGGCAGTCACCCAGGCTGGGCCAAGTTGGGGACCAACAATTCGACAGCCGATGTCTCGGCCGTTCTTGTCTCGCGCAATTCCGTCACAATCGACGCTGGTTGGATTGGCGGGCGTATCAATGATTCCGAGACAATTTCCCGTTTCGACCTCCCAGAGACAGACCGCACCAATCTCTTCTGCGTCACCGGACTGGTATCCGGCGATTAGAAATTTGCCGTCTGGAGAAAATGCGGCGGACTGAAAGTAGTGACTCCAAAGCGTGGTCCGCAAAATCGTGCTGTGAGTAGAATCAGTGCCCATTGGTCGGTTGAGACGCACGAGCACTTCACCGAAGTAGCCCATCAAGAGCCAGCGACCGTCGGGACTTTGGGTCACGGGAGAAATGAACGGCTCATCGTCCGCTTCCAACGCCATGTGAAAGGGAAGGCTATTCACGCCTCCCAACTTCAGCGGTGTTCGCCAGTCATTCGTCTTTAAGTTCCACAGCCGCAGTTGATCATTTCCGCGGCCTAGAAACAGAATTGATGCTGCATCACGACTGAATCCGAGAACATCGTCGCGCCGTTGCTGCTCCTCTGCGCGGTGACCTTCGATGGGAATCTCGTGGCCGGTGGTGAGATCTGTCACGACAGCCGAAATCGGCTGGCTGCAATAAGATTCCGTATCCCAACCTGACGTCGACCTGTGGCTGGAGACGAGAAAACGCCCGTCCGGCGACAATAGGGCAGGAAGTGTTCCATCGCGAGATTTATGCACAACCTTTCCAGTTGGGACAATCCATAGCACCAGCGGGCGGTTGCGCGGCGACGTTGATTCGGTGGGCAGTTCCATGCTCGCTTCAAGCACTGGGATGAGGTTGGCTTTTGGCAGTAGACCCACCAAATTGCCCGCTGGCGAAGCATCTAACGACAGTTTCAATTCCCTCGGCAGTGCCGACTCTGCCCGTGCATCAAATGTCACGGGAACGATGTCAAATGGTTCCACCTTCAATTCTGTTTTTGAGTCAACGGTAACTTGAGCTCCTGGCTGAAGCGTCCCATTCGCCAGATCCAGAAGGCAAAATGCTGTTTTGGTAGTCGCCAACGCATACCGACCATCGGCACTGATTGCCTCAATGGCTCTGAACGGGAAGTTCGAGCTAAAGTGGCGAACCGCATTGTTGTCGGTTGTCTGACGGATCGTCACCGAATGCCCCAAGCCAACATATCCTGCATGTTCGACGTTTAGTTTTTCGTCGGACGTGCAACACCACCAGTTCAACCTGGCCGTGAGAAAAAAGTCTTGTTGGAACCAACAGTCCGACAAGAAACGCCGCAACTTGGACACTCGAACTCGGCGAATCCGCTTGAAGGTGACTAGATCGAAAAACATCCAACAAGGGTCATCCGGCGACTTTCTATTTTTAGTTTGAATGACCGCAATCATTCCGGATGCGCAAATCAGCGTGCCTGATGGCTCTTGGTTTCCGATGTCAATAGCGTGAGTCTTGTTGGAAGCGGTGTCCCACACGATGAGAGTGAACCGTTTTGAATTTGATGCCGGTTGCTCGACGTAGATGACACGACTACGGTCGGGGGTCACTTTAAGCATGCCCTCAAAATCGGAACCTGGGTTTTGCCAGACCGTCTCTGCCATATCGCGTCCAGTGGCAATCTCAACCAAGCAAACCGCGCGTGAAGATTCATTGTTCGGCGGTTTCTCCGCGACAACGGCAAAAAGACCATCCGGCGTCACGTCGAGAACTGAGGAATATTGGGGGTACTGGCACAGTAGGCGTCCAGTCTTCAAGTTCCAGATTCGGCCGCCCGACAAGACGTCTCCATAACCGATTCGGGCATCGGGTGTCATCGCACACCAATGGTCATCATCGCCGTCCGGCTTGAGGTCGTCATCGAACGGTCGCAGGACCAATGAGTCTGGGCGAGGGCGCTCGATCGGGATACCTCGAACCAGCGAAACTTTTTCTTTGAGTTCGTCTTTGGTTTTGCTGCGTGCCGCTTCGGTAACAGGTCCGGTGGCCGTGAAATTAGCCGCGACGACGGTCGTTGTTCGTGGCACTTCTCGGAGTACGTTGAATTGCGATTTGACGAACCACCAAAACTCGCGCAGCCGGAGGACGGATTCACTTTCGCCGTTTCTTGTTGTTGTTCTAGATGTTGCCAACTCGGCCTTCTTCATGTCCTCAATGGTCGATGATGTGTCAATCGGCTTCGGAAACGACTTCTTCTGAATCTCTGCGACCGGATCGGCAATTTCCCCTCGCGCATGCGCCTCACGAATTCGCGTGCAGTCCCGCGAATACTGAACCAAGTCTTCGACCCATTGGCGAAGCCTCTCATCCTGTTGGTCTCTGCGAAGGAATTCGCCTCGTGTTTCTGGATGGCTCCGCAGTGCCAGGTCGTAGTCATCCAACAGATCGTATTCCTGTCCGGCGACGAATCGGGCTTCGATGAAGTCGAGATCCGAGAGAACTTCGACCAACGCCTCCCAGCGCTCGGCCTCGATCAAATGCTGAACGGCAAATCGGATGGCATACGCAGACTCGTAGGTATCGGTTTTCTTTCGGAGTTGCTCGCGGCAGTAATGGGCGAGTTGCGTCTTACTTTCTCCCAGATCCGTTTTGAGGTGCTGTCGCACGAACACTTCAAAAGTTTCATGAAACAAGCGGAAGACTGACACCGGTTGCGAGTCTTCGTCGTCAATTGCTGGCGAGTCGTTCGTGTCAACCGCTTTGGCAATGAATGGTGGATTGCGGTGTGATTCGACGAGGTACTCATCGAAAGGTTGTCGCAGCTTGATCCAATCAGCGGGCCTCAGGTTGAGCGTGTCTCTGATTAGGCGCTCGGAAAGTGGCGCACGAGCTACCGCTAAAAGTCTGGCGACTCTGTGAACCGTGTCCAACGAATCGGCATCCAGTCGTTCCAGTCGCTGCCAAGTTCGCTCGTATAGGACCGTCCCAAAGTTCTTTCCAATTCCTTTGCGACTCGTGAGTTCACGCAAGTGATTCGTGATTCCGGACTCAGGCACCTCTCGCAGTCCGAAGCAAATCTCGCGCAAGAACAGAAAGTTCCCGTCGCCGAGTTGAAGAACCTCTCTGATCGCATCATCCGCAATTCGAGGCATAATGGATTTCACATATCGTCGCGCGTCGGCGTGATGTTTGCTCCGCAAGCCCGGTTCTTCGAGATTGAAGGGTTGAATGGTTGATTGGTCTTCTCCATACCGCGCGGACCGATGCGAAACATGCCCTGGCCGTGCCGTCGCGATGACCTGGACCGTATCGGGGAGGTCGCTTTGCAAGAACGACACCACGGTCTTTTCCGCTGGCCCGGCTTCGTCAACGGCGTCAATCACGAACAAGAGTCGTTCACCTGGATGCGACTTCGCAATTTCCAACAACCGTTTTCGCAATCGTTGAACGAGGTCTTCCTGGTCAGCGCTCTCGATTGAGCGGTCGTTTTCCTTGAGTTCCCATCGCTGGAGCAGCGAGGCGTACAAATGCCGAACCCATCGTTTCGGTTCGCCCTGCGACATCTGATCGTTGAAACAGAAAACGAACGGCGTAATTCCGGTTGGAATTTGATCGCTGATGAACTTCTTGATAAGCCCGGTCTTTCCACGTCCAGGCTGGCCTTCGATCAGGAAAACTCGATGTGTTGATTGTTCGAGAAACTTGCCGATCGCACGGAATACAAACTCTCGTCCAACGAAATTAGTGGGGGCAGAAAACGTCAGTTGATCGTCGCAAATCCAACGACCGAGATCGCATGGTCGTTCAGCCTCTTTTTCGCGTCTTTCGGCCTCCTCCTTTTGCCTCTTCGTCTTGCCGAGGAGTATCAGCGTTTCATTGAATTGCGTGCGTAGGTCATCAATTTCCGGTCCACCTTTTGGTGGGTCGATGAACTCGTCTCGGACGTCAGCCCATCCAAGTTCTTTCCAAACCCAGCACGCGAATTCCCAAACCACACGTAGCAGCCGCCTCGCACTAAACGTCACTCGATCCTGGCGACGATGCGCGGCCCTGTTACCCGCGGTAATTAACTCAGAAAAGAAATGGGAACGGTCCGGTTCTTTAATGTGCCAGGGCTTCGACCTTTCAGCGCAATCAAGAACCAACTCGCTAAATCGCTTTGTCTGTCCATCCTTGGGCCGGTCCGACATGTGGACCTCGCCCCCTTTTTCCATGATGAAGAGTTGCAGTAATCGTTCGCCGAATTTCCTCAGCAACGTGAGCGCATCGTCTTCCGGGCCGTCGCAAAGCCTCTCAAGGTTTGCACCGTTCTCTGCAAGATCGGGATGGCGATCTCGCATGAACTTGAAGTTCGACTTCATCATGAATCCGTCAGTTTCTTGAAGCATGAATCGGCAATAAGGCAAGCCGCATGCCAATCGTCGGATTGATCGGACGATCTATTCAATCGACTTGTCGTTCCCGACAACACCCAGTCGCTTGAGTCGTGCGGCCAGAGTTTGATAGTTGTCGATGCCAAGCAGGCGAGCGGCCTCGGCTTTGACTCCGTTCGCTTGTCGCATCGCGCGTTGCAAAAGCTGGAATTGCAGGCGGTTGAGATAGTCGTCGAGCACGAATCCGTCGCCCAAGCTGACCGCCGCAGCGGAGTCGTGCGGACTGTCAGCGGGGAGTTGTCCGAGTGCTGAGGCGATGTCGCCACGTCCCAAAGTGGCTCCGTCCGCGAGCACGGCGGCTTGCGTCAGGACGTTGTAAAGCTGGCGGACGTTGCCGGGCCACGATTGCTGTTTCACAAATGCCGTTGCGGAGGCAGAAAGATTTTTGTGGATGTAGCCGGGCTCCTCTTGCTCGAATTCGCGGTTGATCCTCGAGAGTAGCCGGTCGGCGATGAGCGGGATGTCGCTGCGGCGCTCACGCAGCGGGGGCAACAAGATTGAGAACCTCGAGAGCCGATAGAAGAGGTCATCGCGGAATGTTCCGCTGGTGATGGCTGGATGCAGGTCGCGATTCGTTGCCGCGATCACTCGGACATCGACAGGAATCTCGCGATGATCACCGACTCGGCGGATCGTGCGAGAACTGCTGCCGGCTCCCGTGGTCGGCTGAAGAACTCGCAGCAGCTTTGTCTGCGTTTCCGAATCGCACTCGCCGATTTCGTCCAGAAACAGCGTGCCTCCGTTGGCCAACTCGAATGCTCCTTGGCGGTCGCGATCGGCTCCGGTGAAGGCTCCTTTGACGTGGCCGAAGAGTTCCGATTCCAAGAGATTTTTCGAGAGTGCGGCACAGTTGATTGCCACGAACGGTCGGTCTCGGCGCGGACTAGCCTTGTGGATGGCATGAGCGAACATCTCTTTGCCCGTACCGCTCTCGCCGAGCAGCAAGATCGAAACGCCTCGCAAGGCGGCTCGCTTCGCGCGACCGACGGCGTCGCGAATGACGCGGCTCTCGCCGACAATGTTCTCAAACCCGGCGACGTCTTGCGGGCCTTCCGCCGCCAAGTGCTGAAGATGACTGTCGGGGTCACGCAGGAGATCCGGCAGCACGTCGATCGTCAGGTCGAATGGAACTTCCGTGACCCAGGACTTCCCGGCAAACGTTTCCAAGAACTTGGCCGGATAGCGAGTCTTGCCGAGCAATAACCACACGGCTGCCATCGCCGGAGTCCCCGGACTCAGATGCAAACAAAGTTCAGTGTCGCTCCAAGTCGCTCGCTGGCGCAGTTGCGAGAGTTCTGCATCGGCGATGCGATAAATCGCCACGTAGTCAGTCGGCTTAAGTAATTCGACGGGAATGATGGTCGCCGACTTCATGCCCAGCCACGCCAGATACCACTTGTTCCACTCCTTAGGGTAATTGCTCAGCAGCCGAATTTCGTCGAACTCTTGCGTGGTCAACAAAGTTTTCGTCGGGCCGTTGTCGCCCATCGCGGATGCGTCGCCGCCAATGCGATCAAGCAATTGCCTGCGCTTGACATCCGGCAACGTAGCGGCCATTGCTCGCAGGTCACTGTGGCCAATCCATTGAAGCAGAACGGTTCGCGTTTTCATTCGGCCTCCGAATCAACGATTAATTTCCCGCACAGCGTATTTTGTAAGTGTCCAACGACAAAGCGAGTCGCTCATCAAGAACACGCCGCGGCTCATGTTTGAAAACGCCAAACTGTACATGGCGAACGCCACTGTGATCAGTAAGCCACCGACCAACGTTCTGGCCGATTGCCTGGAGCAACTCGCGCCGAAGTTTTACTTGAAGGCGTTTCAACAATTCTGCCGCTGGCTGGTCGATGACCGGCGAGCGAACGAAAACCCGGTGTCCGGCTTGAAGGGGGGTAACGTGAAGCTCGACCGCCGACATGATCGACGCTGCCTGACGCCCGATGAACTCTCCCGGTTGCTCACCACAACATCGACTCGGCCGGTTTTGCGGAAGCTGTCGGGGCGGTCGCGGGTGATGCTGTATCGCGTGGCGATGGAAACCGGCTTGCGTCGCAAGGAACTCCGGTCGCTCACTCCGTCCGCATTCGATTTCGATTCGCCGGAGCCGACCGTCTTCGTCACAGCCGGCAACAGCAAGAATCGACGTGAGACCGTCCAGCCGATCCGGCGTGAGTTGGTCGATGAACTTCGCCAATGGTTCGCGGAAGCGGGCTTTCAGCCCGATCAACTGCTCTGGCCAAAGCTCACCAACGACACGGCCACGATG
>JAYVSP010000030.1:0-6792 GCA_043775215.1 Planctomyces sp.
AACAGGTCTGCTTCGCTTGCGCTTCAGGCTTAAATTCTGCTCGCTGCTCGACACGGGGCAGACTCGTGAATCATTCGGGCTAGCGCGTTCCGGCTGATGTCGCATCGTTTCTTGACCATCGACACGAATCACGCACGGTCATTTAGCCGCATTGTCGGGCATAAATCTGGCTCCGATGGAGAGGCACACTCGTCAAGAAATGTAGGTTCTCCACGACTCGACGCCATCCTACACTCCGTCAGATGCACGTCACAGTTTTGTAAGGAATACGCTCGTGTTCGTGACTCACTTGGAAAGCGCTTTAGACGGTACGCGGCTGCCAGCCAATCAGCTTCAGACATTGCTTCGCGATCGGCCGTTGTGGGTGCGCTATGACCTGGACGCGGTGGGCCGTTCATTGACGAAAGAGATGCTCCGCGAGCGTGAGCCGACAATGTGGCGTTATCGCGAGCTACTTCCGGTCCCCGAAGGAACGCAGCCGGTCTCGCTGGGAGAGGGGATGACGCCAGTGCTGCCCTGCTCGCGATTGGCGGAACGATTCGGTCTGCGCGATGTCTGGATCAAAGACGAATCGCACCTCCCGACTGGCAGTTTCAAGAGCCGCGGTCTGGCGATGGCCATCACGATGGCTCAGCACTTCGGCGTCAAACGAGTCGCGCTGCCGTCGGCGGGGAACGCTGGCGGAGCGGCAGCCGCGTATGCCGCACGCGCCGGCATGGAGGCGTTCGTCTTCATGCCCGAAGACACGCCGGTCATCAATCAATACGAGTGCCGTCTGGCGGGAGCGAAAACGTTTCTCGTCAACGGACTGATCAACGATTGCGGCAAGATCGTGCGACAAGGTCAGGCCGCAATGAACTGGTTCGACCTCTCGACGCTGAAGGAGCCATACCGCATCGAAGGTAAAAAAACGATGGGGCTGGAACTCGCCGAGCAATTCACTTGGAAGCTGCCCGACGTGATTCTGTATCCGACCGGCGGCGGCACCGGCTTGATCGGCATGTGGAAAGCGTTTGCAGAACTGCGACAACTCGGCTGGCTAGAAAGCGAACGTCTCCCGCGCATGGTGTCGGTGCAATCAGAGGGTTGTGCCCCGATCGTTCGTGCGTTTGAAAACGGCTCTCGTTTTGCCGAATTGTTCCCGAATGCCAAGACAATTGCCGCAGGCATTCGCGTCCCAGCCGCGGTCGGCGACTTCATGATCTTGGATGCCGTTCGCGAAAGCGGCGGGACGGCCGTCGCCGTTGAGGAAGCTCGGCTGCGCGAGTGGCTGGAGCTGACGTTTCGTCTGGAAGGGATCGGCATCTGCCCCGAAACCGCTGCCTGCGTGGGAGCCTTGGAACGACTCGCCTCAAACGGCTGGATCAAACCTCATGACCGCGTCGTGATCTTCAACACGGGCGCCGCTCAAAAATATGTCGAAGCCATTCAATGCGATCTCCCGCGACTCGACATTCATTCGCCAATCGACTGGATGCGGTTGGAGAGTGTCTGAAACCTGCCGGAAATAAACCCTCAAACAAGCGAACTCGTGGGGCAGGTTTGTAACCTGCCCGTGAAATATCGCGGTTTTCAACATTTCGTGTTTCACTCAAATCAGAGTCCGTGTTTGACGGGCAGGTTAAAAACCTGCCCCACGACCGCGACCTCGCTTGTTTGAAGATTAAGCTGACATCGCTGGAAAATCCCGCTCAGCGGCCAAGTTTTTCCAGCGAGATTCGTCGGAAGTGGACCGGTGAGCGGCGGACGTCAGTCCTCCGAGCCTTTCGCCGCAAGACATTACTCCACCGATGCAGGGTCATACGTTATTCGGGGGATTGACATCCCCCGCTCGCCTATTGTTTCGAGTCGTCAAGTGCGTTGCTGGCGCCCAACGACCTCCCTAGAATCCGGCCCGCTTGCCGGCTAGAGCCATCGCTCGCCGGTGTTGACGGAGACCGTTTGTCGAGACTCATCAAAGTCCTACTTCTTATTACTCATCCTTAAAGGAGTGAGGGGAACATGAAGCGAATTGGCGTCGCGGTGCCGGCCCTGCTGGCTGTTGGTTTCAAACACGGGGCCGTGGCCCTGAGAAGCCTGAAACCGGTTCTCTGTGCAATCGTGCTGATGTTGCTGGCTGCAACCACAGCCAGTGCCGGCGAAGCGGACTTGGCCATCCCGGATTTGCACGAAGGCAAATTCCATCTGTTTGGAGCCGACATTAGTGGTTGGAATCTTCTCTTCGGCGGTGCCTGGGTCATCTGCGGCACGCTGGGGATCAGTCTCTATCTACGAGCGGAAATCAAAAAGCTCCCGGCACACAAGTCGATGCTGGACGTCGCCGAGGTCATTTTCCAAACCTGCAAAACCTATCTGCTTCAACAAGGCAAATTCTTGCTGATGCTGTTCGCCATCATCGGCTCGGCAATGGCCTATTACTTCGTCGGGTTGAAGCACGAGCCAGCGACAACGGCGCTCCTGGTTCTGCTTTTCTCACTGGTCGGCATGGGCGGTTCGTACTGGGTGGCCTGGTACGGCATCCGAGTGAATACCTACGCCAACTGCCGGACAGCGTTCGCCGCATTGCGTGGTGAGCCGTGGGACGTCGTCAATATCCCGTTGCGGTCGGGTATGTCGATCGGTCTGTTTTTGATTTCGCTCGAACTGGTGATGATGGTCATCATCCTGCTGTTCGTCCCGCGCCATATCGTCGGCTATTGCTTCCTTGGCTTTGCCATCGGTGAGTCGCTGGGTGCTTCGGTGCTGCGAATCGCCGGCGGCATCTTCACGAAGATCGCCGACATCGGCTCCGACCTGATGAAGATTGTCTTCAATGTGAAGGAAGACGATCCGCGCAACCCCGGCGTCATCGCTGACTGCACGGGCGACAACGCGGGTGATTCGGTTGGCCCGACCGCGGACGGCTTCGAGACCTACGGCGTGACCGGCGTCGCACTGATCTCCTTCATCACCTTGGCGGTTCCCAGTGTCGAAATTCAGGCCAAGTTGATTGTCTGGATTTTCGCGATGCGATTCCTGATGGACTTCATGTCCGGCTGCTCGTACTTCATCAATCAGGCGATTTCGGAGAAGAAGTACAAGGGTCTGAAAGAGTTCGACTTTGAAGAGCCGCTGACGCGTTTGATCTGGATCGCGTCGATGCTGTGCATCACGACCTCTTACGGCATGAGTTGGCTGTTGATCAGCGACCTGTCCGTCAAAGGCGAAGCGCTGCCGCAACTGTGGTGGCAATTGGCTTCGATTATCAGTTTGGGGACTCTGGCTGCGGTGTTGATTCCCGAGTTCACCAAGGTCTTCACGAGTTCGCACTCGAAGCACGTCCATGAAATCGTGATCGCGTCTCGCGAGGGCGGCGCCTCCCTGACGATTCTTTCTGGGTTGGTTGCCGGCAACTTCAGTGCGTTTTGGAAAGGAATGCTGATCGCCGGCCTGATGGCGGGAGCCTATTTCGTCAGCGGGCTTGGACTCGACACGGTGATGCAAGCGACGTTGACACCGGGTGCCGATCCGGTGGGCGTCGGTTCCATCTTCGCCTTCGGTCTGGTCGCATTCGGCTTCCTGTGCATGGGACCGGTCAACATCGCTGTCGACAGCTACGGCCCGGTGACGGACAACGCACAATCGGTGTTCGAGTTGGCTCAGACGGAGCACATTCCCGGCATCAAGGAAGAGATTCAGCGGGACTTCGGCTTCGAGCCCGACTTCGAACGGGGCAAGCATTACCTCGAAGCGAACGACTCGGCCGGCAACACGTTCAAGGCCACAGCCAAGCCCGTGCTGATTGGCACTGCCGTCGTGGGCGCTACGACGATGATCTTTTCGATCATCCTGCTGCTGGGCAAAGCGGGCATGTTGCATCTGAATTTGACCGACGCGCCCGTGCTGCTCGGCTTCATTTGCGGCGGTTCGGTGGTCTACTGGTTCTGCGGCGCGTCGATGCAGGCGGTGACGACCGGTGCTTACCGAGCCGTTGAATACATCAAGAAGAACATGGACCTCACCAAGAAAGCGGCCGACATCGAAGACTCGAAGACGGTCGTCCGCATCTGCACCGAATACGCTCAGAGCGGCATGTGGAACATTTTCATCGTGTTGATGACGATCACTCTGGCATTTGCATTCTTCGATCCGAACTTCTTTGTCGCATACTTGATCTCAATCGCGGTGTTCGGTCTGTTCCAGGCCATCTATATGGCCAACGCCGGCGGCGCGTGGGACAACGCCAAGAAATATGTCGAGGTCGATCTCAAGGAAAAGGGGACTGACTTGCACGCCGCGACGGTCATCGGCGATACGGTCGGCGATCCATTTAAGGACACGACTTCGGTCGCGCTCAATCCGATCATCAAGTTCTCGACCCTCTTCGGCCTGCTCGCCGTAGAGATCGCGATTGAGATCAAGCAAGCGGCAAAGGCCGGAACCGGCTCAGATTACACCGCCATCGTCGGTGTCCTGATGCTCGCCATCGCGCTCGTGTTCGTGTGGCGCTCCTTCTATTCCATGCGAATTCCCCCGAAGACGACATGACGGCGACGGGAAAAACTGTTGCCCGACTTCTTGTGGGGCGGATGATTCGATGTTTCCGTAGAAATACCACCGCTTCGACATCATCCGCCCCACAACATTGAGAAGCGAAGACCAAAGAAGGCGCCACTCTTTATCCTTCGCCAGACACCTTCCGACGTGCAAATAATGGCTTCATGTCGGCGGGGATCGCGCCGCGCTTGTTGCGACTGAGTTGAGGGCTCATCCCTTCCAAAAGGATCAACAATCCGCCAAGGTCATTGGCAGGAAGCTTTCGAGGACGCGCGCCGCAGACGCTCTTTCTGAGTCTGTCGGCCAGTGGCTAACGTCCAGGTCTTCGCCGATTTAGACGCTGTCTGTCCATGCCGGCAATGAGTGCGGAACATCCCACCCGCCCAACAGCGCAATTACCTTGGAAACCGGCCCGCATGTCGTGTAAAGCGTCGGCTGAAGCAACATGAAAGTTGGCTGAACGGACCACGCCCGTCAGGCCAGAGCAGATGCCATCCAGACTGTGCCCGTCCAAATACCTTGGCTGTTTTTTTACCCATGGGATAACCCTGAGCTCAGCTTGGCGGACCGGCTGAGAACCACCACAGCGGATTAACTTACTCGGATGCAGTTTCCAGAGATGCTGGCCATCGTTCGGCAACGGCAGAGTCCGGGACCTGTATGAGAGGGTGAGACTCGTTGCTTTGCGGTACAGCTCTTGCATTGCCGGCAGACCATTTCCGAGCCGTGGCAGCGGATTGATTTGATCCACCGCCTGTTACTCGTTTACTCACCTCGCTCACCATAATTCCAAGGAGAAAGCTCATGTCCAAGAACACGCTCGAAGACTTGTTTATCGAAGAACTCAATGATCTCTATGACGCCGAAAAGAGGATCACGAAGGCATTGCCGAAGATGGCCAAAGCCGCCACCTCGGAAGAACTCGCAGCAGCATTCGAGGAACACCTTGCCGAAACGGAGGAACACGTCGCTCGCCTGGAACAAATCTTCGAAGGACTCGATCGCAAACCCGGCCGCAAAAAATGCGAAGCAATGGAGGGCTTGCTGGAGGAAGGCAAGGAAATGATCGAGTCGGATCGAGATGGCTCTGTCAAAGATGCTGGTCTGATCGCGGCGGCTCAAAAGGTCGAGCATTATGAAATGGCTGGCTACGGCTGTGTCCGTACCTGGGCAACTCTGCTGGACTATCCCGATGCTGCGGAGATTTTGCAGCAGACATTGGACGAAGAAGGGGTCGCCGACCACAGGCTCACCGAGATTGCCGAAAGTCTCAACATGGAAGCTCAGGAAGAGTCGGACGGTGAGGAAGCGGAGGATGAGAGCAGCCATCGGTCGCGAAGAATGGCTGGCCGTGGCGTTCCCACGCGTTGATGACCGGCCTGTTTCATCCAGTTCGTAGTCCCGCTTCCAGGCGGAACTGTCGACCGGTCGCGAAGGGGACCATTGGCTCGTCATGACGGTGGGAGTGTTGATCACAGTGATTGCGATTCCTGCTCTGTGCCGCTTACCGCCAGATTCAATCGCTCGAACTGGTTCTCACTGGGAAAGCAATGATGACCGAACTTCGATGGAAGCATGGCAAAACGCTTTCCGAAATGAACGATCTCATTCAACAGTATCTCACTACAAATGGATACATCGACAAAGTGCAGTGGCACGGCAATTCGTTCTCAGCGTCGGTAGGTATGGGGCTCGCCTTGAATATCAAGGGCCAGATTACTGACCACGAAATCGTGATCGAAAAGTGCAGTGGAATCGGAGGATCTGTCGTACTCACGAAGATTCGAGAGACCCTTCAGAAAAATCTTCCGGGGGGAGAAATCGAATGACTTGCTGTCGCCAATTTCGGCGAGCGGGGGACGTCAGTCCTCCGAGTTGCCGGCGAGTCGTTACGATTCTCGGGATCATCCTTCGCTCGTCTCGGGCTGCCCATGGAGTGGCCTCGCAATGTGCGACTGCTCTCAATTGAGATCCACAAGTAACCGCAAAGACGATGACCTCTTGTTGGAATCTCCCTGAGTGGCTTCCGCCCGAATACCATCGCCGTCAGACCGTCCGTTTTCGCTGACGATCGAGCTCGTCCCGCACCTCATTCCCTGAACACCACGAACGCGAGATCGGATGCCAGCTTGTGCGATTTTCAAATCCTCGCGTTGAACTTGGCTTTCCGATGCTTAGAACTCGTGCAGAAACAATTTGGTGATTTGGAGCCGCGCCCGTCAGGAAGCGGTGACCTTTGCCCGCTTCCTGACGGGC
>JAYVSP010000031.1:0-20188 GCA_043775215.1 Planctomyces sp.
GCACGGGCGAGATTGATGCTTTGTTTAACCCCAACGCCATCGGCGTGGGCGCGGTGGATACGACTCGCGCACGCCGATGGCGTTGCGGTTAAACATCTCCAATCTCGCCCGCACGAAGAATAGGTTATTCGGCAACATCGCCGATCTGAAAAAGACTCCCGACCCTTGGGTCACGGCGCCAGTTACTCAAACCAGCCGGCTGAATCGCGGGGCTGGCGAGTGGTTCTGCTGGTCCAGCCTTCGCGGGATGGATCAGCACTTGATCGGCGATCGCGTGGTGACGAGATCGGCTTGAGGCGCCGGGTCGTTGAGACTTCCGAACGCGAAAGATCCGGCAGCGGAAATGCCTCTTCGGGAATAGGCTGCATCTGATTCGGAATTGGCCGCTGATTGGATTCGATATCCAGCGATAGCGTCAGCCAACCGGCTGAGGCATCGGTTTTCGCAAATCGCAGCGACTGCGACTGGCCTTCGGCCAACGGGATCGCGAACGACTGTGGCAACACTGTCGCGGGGATCGCTTCCGCCAGTTGGCTGCGCACCAGCGTTTCCATCATTCCAGCGAGTGACACGTCGTTGTTTCCCCGCGCGAAGGCCATCATTCCCGGATCGACTTGCCACTCACCCTTTCGAGCGGCCCAGGTCAGCGGCACTGTGATTTCATCTTGTGCCAGCACGGTTTGACCCGCAACCTCGACGCTGGCATTCACGATCAACAGAACTTTTCCGGCCGCGATCTTCAACCGCACGGCGTCTTTATCGGCGAATCGAATCTGTGGCGTCATCGCTTCCGACAGGGGAGCGGCCTTGAGCTTTTTCGAGGCCAAAACACGACCACTGAACTTTGCCACGAACGACTCGAATGCATCGCGCACTTGCGGTTCAGAAAATGTCTTGCCTTCGAGTTTCAGCCGTTGCAAAGCCGAGTTGAGAACGGACTCATGCACGCGGACCGTAATCGAGTCAGAATTGGCATCAAGTGGAGTCAGTCCGGTCACATGTCCGGCATCCGCAACTGCAAGTTCCGGAGCGTCGGCCCACGCAGCGGAGAAAAGAAAGTGCGAGTCCGTCGTCCGAGGCGACATTCGATTCGGCCAGAAGTCTCGGTAACGAGTTTGAAGATTATCTTTTAACGCTCGATTCCACTGTCCGAGCCGCTGGTCGGCATCCTGATTGAACTGCGGACCGATTTGCGCGGCGAGATGCTCACCTGTTTCAGCATCCGCCTGCGGACGCAGCCGTTCGGCGGTCGACAGTGCCGTATTGCGGGCGAAGCGGTGAAGAAACGGCATTCCGTCGAACTGCGTTGTCGCGCCGACATGTTGATTGTGGACATCCACCCAAACCTGCGGTCGCCGCGTGAAAAACAGTCTGCCGTCGAACAGCACCGTCTTGACAGCGACAACTCCGTGCCGTCCCAGGGTGTTGACGGATGCCTGCCGTGTCACGCCCAAGGTGTCGCTCTGCACGGTCCCTTGCAGCACCAAGTTGATTTCCGCCCGATCGTCATTCGGACGGCAATCGGCCTGCACGCGAGTAACCGTTATCTGCCTGCCGACAACATCCGTATTCGCAATCACGTCGCGGACTGGCCCCGCCTCGGATCGCTCGACCGCGACCAGCCGATTCAACAACCGTTCGGGAACAATGATCTGCAGTGGCCAACGATCCATGCCGGTCGGAGTTCGGACCAACTCCAGCCGCTCCGGTTCACGTCTCACCGGCGACCACACGGTGATCGACGACGGTGCTGAAGACTCGCACGAACAGACCGGCTCCGGGAACTCAGCCCAAGCAACCGAATTAATGAGCAGCCACAGTCCACAACACATCACAAAGCGGGTCACCACAATCAGACTCCTGATGATTGAAAGTCGTTATTGGGCTCCGGTTGATATTGGCGCGTTCTTTGGTCCTTGGCGTTCCTTCGAAAGGACAGAAGGGACGCCAAGGACCAAAGAAACGCGCAATAATCAACCGAAGTGCCAGAAAACGAGTCATCGCTAACCGCGATATTGTGGCGACCAATCGGGGCGGGCGGAATCGTGCGGCCACAAAAAACGAGCGGCCGATTCGCATTTCAGCGGTTGTGCCGCGTCGGCCGAGTTCGCTACTTCGTTGCCGAATCACTGCGAGTCAGCTTCAGAGTGATGGCGGAAGGCATCGCCAGTTGTGCAATCTGCTCGGACAAAGGCGCGGCTTGCGCAGTTGCCTCAGCGACCGGAAGGCCTTTGCTCATGCCGGGGCGCTTGTGGCCGATCTCGTTCAGCCATGAGTCCGTCAGCAGCCGTTGCCGGCGTTGAATCAGTTTGAGCAACTCGAGCGCACGGACATTGGTCGAGAGTTTGGGAAGGGCCGTCAGGTCCAGGCCGTTTTGCAAATCCGCTGCGGTGACTGTTTCGACCAGCTTGTCATTCTCTCGCAACTCATAGCGCGGTGCGGTCAAGCCGGTGGCAGTCAGCCGCTGCCGATTGAATCGCTCACGCATCTGTTCCAACAAGAGCGAATCGGCGTCCCACTGCGGATCAACAGGCATCGGCAAACGCGCCGTCCACTCGATGAGCAGTCCGTCCTCGTTGTCTCGCTTCACAGAAGCGTCGTTGCCGGAAAGCACCTTCGCAGCGGCGCCATCAATCTTCAGCGAGCCGACATCGGACGGCAGTTCCAACGCGGCGATGATCTGTTGAGCCATCAGCCAGTGCCCGGTGAGATTGGCATGCACGCCGTCGTTCGCAAACACGAATTGCGGTGTTTGTTTGCGGCGTTCGGCTAGGTGTTTGTTCATCGGGACGTGAATGTCGATCACCGACCAACCGTGCTCGCGTTGCGACACCAACCACTCGCTGTATCGGTCGAGCACCGCGTTGTAGCCCTCATACGGTTGCGAATAACTGTCGCGTCCCGCCGGCAACGTGCGTCCCTTGAGTGGCACCGGATCGAACGTCGGCGGCGTCAGATGCACGACTTGCGCTCCGGCCTTCATCGCTGCCTCGCGCAACCGGCGAATGCCGGATTGATAACTTTGAAAGCGTTCGTCACTGAGCGGGTGATACATCCCGCAGTTCATGCCGTAGCAGGCAACGATCAATCGGGGCTTCAACTTGTCGAGCACTCGCCCCAGCCGTTCATTCACGTCCGGCCGCGGAAACTGACCCCCGGCATGACCCGGTTCCGACAACCCCGAACACGTCTCGCTCGGCAACCCCAAGTCAATGAACTCAAACCGCCGCTCCGGGAATCGCGTGGTGAGATACGTTTCGAGGTACGCGATGTATTGACCGGAATACGTAATGCTGTCGCCAAGGAAGACCACTCGCTGGACTTTGAATAATTCACGAACCGCATTGTCGTCAGCCGCCGACGCAGGCTGGACCATCAGAAGTATTAAAAGGCAGACAAACACAAATGTTAAAAGCTTCATCACCAAACACCTCCTGTGCTTCACCTCGAAGATCCCGTGCGGCCAGTGTCATCGTGATCGCAGGCAACTGAAACTGCACTGAAAGAACGCGGCCTTCGTGCTCGTCCTCGGTTACAAAAATGTGACACCAGTCAGAATCGCTCAGGGCGCGTGATGACACCTAACTACAGCTTCACTTCCTTCAGCTTCTGAATCTCTTGCTGCAAGGCGGTCACGGGTTGCAGGGCTTGGTCGGCCGCTTGTTTGGCCGAGGCGAACTTGTCCTCAACGGGCTTCATCGCGGCGTTGAGTTCCGCGACTTTGGCGTTTGACGCGGTGAGCACGACCACGGCATCGGCGGCTTTCTTTTCCATTTCGGCAACGATGACTTTGGCTTTTTCGAAGGCGGCCACTTTTTCGGCGAGCATAGTTTTCATCGCGGTCAGGCTGGCCGTTTGTTTGTCGAGGACCGTCTTGAGTGACTCGGCGGCGGCGGCGAGTTCTTTGTCGGTCGGAGCTTTGGCGGCGGCCTCTGCTCCCTTGGCTTGAGCTTCCTTGAGTGCCGGTAAGGCGGCTTCGAGACCGGCGACGGTCGTGGTGATCGCAGCGTGCTCGGCGGTCGCGGTGGTTAGGACTTGCTTGGCGGCGGCGACGGCGGTGTTTCCGTCATCGACCGCTTTCTGCGATGTAACGACCACTTGCTGCGCAGCGGCGATGTCGGACTTCATTTTGTTGACAGCACCCAGAGCTTCTTCCGACGCGGCGACGAGCGGCGCGGCGAGAGCTTGCTTCTCGGTGAGAATTCGCAGCTTCATGGCGAAGTCGATCTCGGCGGTCCAGCGGGCAACCTGCTGCTGCGAGGCGGCGAGCTTGGCGGTTGCGGCATCGGCGACGGCTTTCGCGGCGACGGCTTTTTCGGTCATCGTTTTATCAGCGACAGTGAAATCAGGGACCGTCTTCTTGACCGCTTCGAGTGCGACGTTGCTGTCGGTAATCAGTTTCTCCTGAGCGACGAGTACTTCTTTACCTTTGGTCAGTTCGACGACTTTGTCAGCGACGACTTTCTTGTTGGCGGCCAGAGTCGCGGCTCGGTTGTCGAGCAGCGCTTTGAGCGCGGTGACGGCGGCCGCGATTTCTTTGTCTTCGGCGTTCTTAGTGGCGGCCTCGGTCCCCTTCGTGACCGAGTCGGTCAGTGCGGGAACGACTGGATCGAGAGTCGCAACGACCTTTGCTGCCGCATCATGAGCGGCTTGCGCGGCGGCGATGACTTCTTTGCTCTTCACCACGGCGGCGGTTGTGTCGGTGACGACTTTCGTCAACTCAACCATCTTGGTGTTGGCGGTGTTGAGGTCGGTCGTGGCTTTGACGGCGGCGGCTTGAGCGGCGGTGTAGCCGTCGGTCGCGACCTTGGCCTCGGCAGTCGTCGCTTGCACTGTGACGTTGGCGGCGGCCAGACGTTCTTCGAGCGTCGGCGGGTTCGGTGTCAGATCACCGATCTTTGCTCCGTCAACAGCGTTCCAGACACGGATCGCCCCGGTCCAGTCGGCTCCGATGACGCGGTTCGTTTCGTTGCAGATCGCACAGGCCAGCGCGAGGTCGCCCATCGCTTCGAAGGCTCGAACTGCGGTGCCGTTCTGGTCCCAAATTTTCACAACTCGATCGCGGCCGGCGGAGATGATGCGGCCATCGCGAGCGAAATCGACGAAGGAGGCTCCGACGCCGTGTGCTCCCCAGCCCTTCACATTGCCGCCGTTTTCCATCTCCCACAGTCGGACGGTCGTGTCTTCACTGCTGGACGCGAGGATGTTGGAATCGAGCCGCCATGAGAAGCCAGTGATCATCGCGGTGTGGGCTTTGAGCATGTGGAACTCACGGCCGGTCTCGGCTTCCCACACGAAAACGCCACCGTTGCGGTCGCCCGTCGCCAGCAGCACGCTGTCTGGTGCGAAAGCCAGTGACGTGACCCAGTCGGTGTGCTTCTTCGATTCCCACAACTTCGAGCCATCGGCGATCGAGTAAATGCGAATCATCTTCGCCGAGCCACCGAGCGCGATCAGCGATTGATCGGGCGAGATGTCTGCGGCGAGAATCGTGTCGAGTTCGTCACCGACTTCGGTGACTCGTTCGCCGGTTCGGACGTTGAAGATCACGACCTTGCCTTGAGCAGCCGCGTGTCCGCCGGCCGCCATCAGCAGGCTGCCGTTGCGGCTGAACTTCAAGACTTGCGGGATGCCTTCCGGATACGGCAGCACGCCGAGCAAATCGAGCGTTGCCGTGTTGTAGAGCAGGACTTGTTTCTGCCCTGGGACTGCGACCAGCGGCGACCACGGATTGACCGCCAGGCTGGTGATTGCTGTCGTTGTTTTCGTGCGCACGACCGGAGCGAGACTCATCCGCCCTGGCATCGGTGGCGGACCCTCTGGCCGCACCGTCGGCGCGGCGGTGAGTTTCAAGTCCATCGTCGGTTTCTTGCTGGCGAGCGCCTTGCTGCCCGTCGTTTCAAGTGCTCCGCCGTCAATCCAGTTCTTGATGACGGCGAGCATCTCCGCCGGCAGCTTTTCGCTGTTGGGCGGCATCTTCGGCTCTTCTTCGTGGTTGATGACCTTCCACAGGATGCTCGCGCCGGAGTTGCCCGGATCAAAAATCTCGCCCGATCCGCCTCCAGTCTTCACGGCCGTGAAGTTCGACAGATCGAGACCGCCACTCTTCTTGTCCGTGTTGTGACAGGTCAAGCACTTGGCTCGCAGGATCGGCAGGACGTGATCCGCATAGGTGACCTTTGGAGCGTCGGCCGCAGCAGCGGTGGATGTCAGAGTCGCCAACACACCACACGCCAATACCGCGCCGCCAAACCACGAGAAATACTTCGCTGTCATGACTTGAACCTCCAACAAAGTAGGCTGGCTCAATGAGCCACCGTTCTGAACCGCAGTGTCGGGTCAGAGACCCAACCTACGAAACTCGTCACATTCCAAAAACTCTTCGCCACTTCGTCTATCGGCCTCGACCGGCAGATTTTGCAGGTTTGGCCTTCGAGCTTGCCTGACCGCTGGACTTTGCTCGACCGTTCGAGCCGCCAGAAACCAAACAACGCTCATAATCCGCAATGATCCATTTCTTGCCTTTGGCGACGATTCGATGTCCTTCGGCTTCGAGTCGCACCTTCAACGCTTCGACTCCGCCAGGGAATTTGGGATTCAATTCGCCGCCGGTTTTCAACGTCCGCCAGTAGGGTGTGATCCGCTTCGCGCCTTCGATCTCGGCTTCGTCGGCCGCATGAGCGGCGATCCACGCGAAGATGCCGCAGCACATCGGACAGGCCATCGTGGCGTGGTGCTTCTGAGCGACCGTTGCCTGAATCTCCTTGGTGGTGATGAGCCGCCCTTTCGGGACTGTGTTCATGATTTCGTCCACTTCTCGCGGGGCCGGAATCGCACACGTCCCTTCGCCCCAGCGATTCGACATCTTGCCCTCAATGACCGACACCTTCGGCAGGTCTTTGCTGTCGAGCAATTTCTCACGCCAAGTTTTCTTATGGGTGGGCATGTGTTTGGGTGGCAGCAGACTTAGGTTTGTTGACGTATCTCGACGGCCCCACCGTCGGAGAACGAGATTCGGAGATCGTGTCCATCAAGCAGTCGAGTTCCGATCAACGCGCTTCCATCGAAGACTTGAGCGTCAACAGTCATCTTGTTTCCGAACCAATCAAACGTGATCGCAGCCACCGCACAACGGCCCACTTGGCCGTCTGCCAGAATGCTGCGTTGGCTGCCTGAGACCGATAGGCCCAGTGATTTCAACATTTCAAATGTGACCGCGACATATCCCGTGAATGCTGAATCAACGACAAACTCAAATTCTCGTGGCTGCTGTTGGGCGTCGTACACATTCAACTTGAGAGTTGGCTCCAATCCATCGGAAGTGTTTCGGACGATGCCTCGCAGCATGATTCCCTTTCATCGAATCAAACACGCTGCGCGTCTTCCAATTCGTTCGATCCAAATTTGGGCGTCAGGATGACGTCGTGCGAGCTTCCGCATGGCGTCGATGGTGGTCTCCGCGACTTCGTAGTCCGCACTTTCAACGTCGATCACGACGAACTGCCCATTGTGGGTTCGCTCCAAGATCGTCTGCAAATTTGAGCGATAGATCGCTTCGCCAAGCTCCTGAGCTTGCTCCATCGGAATCCGCAAAACCGGCCATTCGTCACGCGGTGCGCACGTCAGACCAAGCTCATCGAAACGGCCACTGGAATGACCATTCTCAACGTGATGAGAAACAACAGGCATGACGGCTTCCTTTCGGCGGCGCTCAATTCGATCAGTGGTTGAACACGAACTCTCGCGAGTTCAGCAGCGACCAGAATACGTCTTCGAGGACCGGCTTGGGATCCTTCTCGTTGACGAGCACACCGTTGAGCGCGGCCAGTTCTTTTTCCGTCGGTTTGCGGGTGAGCGTGCGGAGGTACATTTCTTCGATGATTTGCGGCGGGGTTTTGCCTTCTTTCAGGCGGATGTCGATGAGGCCCCCCTGTTGAAGCTTGCTGTTGATCGTGTCGCCGTTGAGCAGATGCAGAGCTTGCGACAAGTTCGGCTCCATTTTCACTTCACACGAGCAAACGCTGTCGCGGGTGGCTCGGCCGAAAGTCGTCAGGAAGTACGTCGAAGTGTTGCCGTCAGCAATTTGAACGGCTCGCGAGCCGAGCGGCAGGCCACCGAACTTGTCTTTGGTTTGCGTGGCCAACGTGATGCAGTCGAGCAGCACTTCGGAACGGATTCGGCGGAGCGTTGCGTGTGAGAAGTTGCGATCGTCGAGCGCGTTTGTCTCGTTGGTCTTCGTCGAAAGCTGATAGATGCGGCTGGTGCAAATGTCGCGGACCAGCTTCTTGAAGTCGTAGTTGTAGTCGGTGAATTTCTTGCCGAGTTCGTCGATCAACTCGGCGTTCGATGGTGGGTTGCTGACGCGGACGTCATCGACTTGGTCGATGATCCCTTGGCCGAAGAAGTGCGACCAGACGATGTTCGCCAAGTTCTTGGCGAAGTACGGGTTCTCTTTCGAGGCCAGCCAAGTGGCCATGACTTCGCGGCGGTCCTTGCCAGTAACATCCGGCACGGCTCCACCAAGAAACTTCGGTTTCATCTGCCGACCACCGATCGGATGAGCCACCTCACCGCCGCCGGCGTTGAAGATGATGATCTCGCGCGGGTCTTCGCCCTGCTTGCGGCCGATCTGCGCGAAGAACGCGGCGAAGCTGTAGTAATCGTCCATCGTCCAACGGTCGAACGGATGGTTGTGGCACTGAGCACATTGAGTCCGCATCCCCATGAAAACCTGAGCGACGTTTTCGGAGGTCTTCAGTGTGTCGCGCTCGATCTGGTAGTAGTTGGTCGCCGCGTTCGCGAATGTTCCCCCCTTGGCCGAGAGAAGTTCCTGGACCATCTTGTCCATGGGATAGTTCTTGGCGACTCGTTCTTGCAGCCATTCGTAGTAGCGGAGCATTGGCTTTGTCGTGATCTGCTGGTTCGTGCGGATTTGCAGCAGTTCGGCCCACTTCATCACCCACATCTCGACGAACTCTTTGCGGCCGAGCAGTTCATCCACGAGCGCATCCCGCTTCTTCGGGTCAGCGTTGGACATGAACTTGGTGTATTCCTCGACCGAAGGCAGCACACCGACGATGTCGAGATAGGCTCGGCGGACAAATTCCTCGTCCGTGCAAAGTTCGCTGGGGTTGATCCGCAGCCGCTTGAGCTTTTCGTTGACGAGGTGATCGACGTAGTTGTTCTCCGGCAATTGCGGAGCGTTGTATTGGAACCCCTTGGGCAATGTGATGAAGTGCGAGCCGACCGTGTGCGTCTCGAAGCGAGCCATGAGGAACGCCTCACCGCGCTTGCCGGCCGTGACGAGACCTTGCTGCGAGACACCCGCCGACGTGTCGTTGTTTGTCATGAAGAACGCCAGCGAGGTGACGTCGCGATCGGTGTTGTCGGAGTACTTCGCTCGGACGGTGATCTGTTGCGTTGAACCTTCGCCATCAAGCACCGCGCTGGGCGGATAAATCTCGACCGCCAGAACTTTCGGCACTTCCCCCTGATCGTTCGGAGCACCTGCTTCCAGCCAGCGGATCGTTGTTTGATTCAGCTCACTGGCGTCGTCGTATCGCTTGCCCCCGGTGTGTGGCACGACGCCGGTATTCTTCTCGACCAGCAAACTTTCCGAAGGCAACGCCAGATTGATGCGGCGACCGCTCATCTCGCGCGTGAGGCGATAGTGGTCTCCGTCGGGATCGAAGCCGAACAGTGAGAGACGAAAGCCGTCTTTGCCGCGAGCCGCTCCGTGACACGACCCGGTGTTGCAGCCGGCCTTCATGAACACCGGCATGACATCCAGCTTGAACGAGATCGGCCGATCGGCCGTCGCCTGAGCCACCTCAACGGGCACGACGACGGACTTCCCGCCGAAGTCCACTTTCAGTTCGGTCTTGCCATCGGCGACCGGGTACATCGTGTGATTCTCAAACTTCACGAACGCCGAATTCGTGAACGCGAAAGTCGCCGCTTTGGTGACGTCGCGAGTGATTCCGTCCGCATACGTCGCCTGCACGACGATCGACTGTCGATCCCGAATCGTGTTGATCTGCGCATTCGGCGGATACACCGCGATGGAAACCGGTGCCGGTTCCTGGGCAACCGCTACTGATCCGAACAAAGCCAGACTCAGGGCCGAAAGCCAAGACTTGGAAATTCGCATTTGGGTCACTCCACGTTTTTGTGGTGAAAGTTGTCGAAGGTTATTTTAAGGATTGGGAGGAAACACGTTGATGACCTCGCCGGGTTTGAGTTTCAAGAGTGCTCCGTTTTGAATTCCTGACCAACCCATCTCGGCGACCGTCGTCACCGCGTGACCACCAAAGGCACTCTTCAACCGGCGTGGCACGTTTTGTCAAGCAAGATGCGCATGACCGTTACGCCACCGCCAGTTCTTTCGAATAGTCGATGGCCGCCTCCGCCTGCTCACGTTTGACGGTCGGAAAGTCCAACAAGAATTCCTCCAAGCTGTCTCCGGTCGCCAGATAATCAAACAACGTCTCAATCGGTACCCGCGTTCCACGAAAGACCGGCGTGCCGTGAAGCACTTCCGGGTTCGTTTCTGAAAAATCTGTCTTGTTCATCTTTGACTCCTCATCAAGTCGGGAACTAAGTGGACCGCAGAGAAAAGTAGGCAGTGGGATAGGCTTCCACCCTGTCGTTTCTCGACGATTTTGACAGGCTGGAAGCCTATCCCACGATGCGGGTCCACTTAGCTGACTCCAACCGTTTGATAAATCAACGGGCGATACTTCGGTGCCGGGATTGGCTTGCCTGCGGATCGAGCCGCATCAAGCCACGCTGTCTTGGCTGTCAGCGCCTCGGTCAATGCTGCTTCGGGCGAATCGCCGAATGCGGAACAACAGTCGAGGTCCGGGATGTCGGCGATGTAGCCTTCATCCTCGTCGCTGTAGAAAACATTGATGTGGTAATCCTTCATCGCCTGTCCTCAAGTTTGAGGTTGTGCCGTTCGATCAGTTTCAAAACTTGTGTGACTTGGTACGGCTTGGCTTGTCCTTGAACATTTTGAATGTTGATCAGTTCTGGAATTTCGGGATGCACGAAAATGTGATGACTCCCCGAAACACGATCCCGTCGAAAACCAAACGCTTCAACAATTGTGACGAGTTCTGTAAACCGGACGTTGCGGCTTCCGCTGAGTAGTTTCTTCAGCAGCTTCCGTGGATTCATTCATCGACCCTGGCTTTCACTTTCGGGCGGAGCGACTCGCGATACTGCCGTCCCAATTCCATCGCTTCGAGAAAAATCGGATCGCCCGCGAAGACTCCCCACGCGGCATCCTCCAGCCGAGGCTTGGCCTTGGCCGGCAATTGCCACTTCACCTCCGCCAGTTCGGCTTCGAGAAGAGTCACTCGTTTTTCCAATTCCTTGGTGGTCATTTTCCATCTCCGAGAGGAAACCGATTTCGTCTTAGTCGCTTTACTTGCCTCCCGCCTTGGCCTTTGCGTCCTCGCGGAGTTGTTCCAATCGGCTGAGTCGCTTGGGCGGCGCGGCGGCGACTGGCATTGGAGCAGGAGCCGCAGCGGCGACCACGGGCGCTGGCACTGGAGCCGGTGTGTTTGGCTTCGGCGGCAGCGGGACGTCGATGCGGAGTTCGGCTCCACCGACATTGTGGACGACTGGTTCGCCGTTGGCCGTGATCGTCACGACGCCAAAGATGCCGTGCTTGCCGGCGGGACTGTCTTTCTCCGTCGTGACTTTGAAGACCAGTTCCTTCGTGTCCTTCGTGAATTGCAACGGCGCTGAGAGAACCTTGTTGGGCAGTGCGACCAGTTGGACGTTCGCGTTCCCCTCGAAGGGCGTGGCCACTTCGACTTTACAGACGACTTCGGTGGGCACGCCTTGTTCGACGGCAGCTCGCTGCATCGCGAACGTGACCCACGGTGCGGTCACTTCCAGGTTTCCGAGTTGTGTCGAGGAGTACGCCGCCCCGCCGATTTCGGCATAGCCGAGCACAAAGACACGCCACTTACCGACCTGTGCGTTGCCGGCGGCGTTGATCGGGTACAGAGCTTCGTTTTGGCCTTCGGGAATTGTCACGGACGGAACGGCACCGACTCCCGGCGGAGCGAATGGGAAGAGCAAAGTAATCGGGGCTTTGAAACCCTCTTTGCGAGTCGCCACGACTTTCAATTGCATCGAACCATTTTGAGCGAGCGGGACTTTGGGTTCGACGAGGTCGATCTTGAATGGCAACTCATCGACAACCGCGACCGCCAGTCGATCGACGTCGCGCCACGAGTACATCGACTGGCCGGGAGCCGCGATGATGAACTCAGCGCGGTTGAAGAAGCCTCCGCGAATGGCTGGGTTTTCGGCGTGCCGTCCGATGAAATCAACAAGAGCGCCGTTGACCGGTGCATCGGCTGCGGCTTCGAAGACGACTGGCATTGAGGCAAGATTCTCGGCCATCGGTTCAGCGACGATCGTGATGCCGGCGGGCATGCCTTGCGGTTCGAGCAACAGCTTGCCGCCGAAGTTGGCTCGGCTGGCGTTGATGATCGTGCCGAAGCGGTTCCCCTTCGCGATGTAAACTTGGCGACGGTATTGGCCGTATCGTTCAACTTGCGGGATGCTCAATTGCAGTGACGGCACGACACCGGTGAATTCGACTCGATAGACAAAACCTGGCCCGCCACGTTGCAGGTGATCGGTAACGCTCAGCAAGTATTCGCCGTCAGCGGGGATCGTCACGCGGAAGTAACTGTCCGGCCCGCGCGAGTCGTCGTTGCTGACAATGCCGCCCCCTTGAGCGTTGTAAAGAACCATCACCGGGTCGATGGCCGAGCGGATGCGTCGACCGTAGCACTCAACCTCGAAGACTTGTCCGTTGGTCGCCGTGAACTTGAAGAAGTCGATGTCGCCCGGTTCCTGCAAGATGCCGTTGAAGGCGTTGGGGAGCGTGGCGGGCGTCGCTTGAGCGACAGCGTTGTTCGGTTCGACTTCCAGCGAGTTGCCATGCTCGAACAGGCGGAACGGATTCGGTGACGGAGAAATCTCGGCTCCGGCCGTTGCGAACAAACCGGTGAATTCATTGCTGGCGGCGGTCGGCAGCTTGAACTTCTGCGTGAACTCGCCCGCCGGATCGCCGAGGAATTTGGGTTCGACTTCTTCGCCGAGCTTTCCGCCAGCCGGATAGACGGCCAGCGGACGCGGGAACGTGCCGACGTGCAGCCGGTAATTGCTGCCTCCGCCGTAAGCGGTCTCACGGATTTGGACGACGTACTTGCCGTCCTCCGGCGCGACGATCGAGGCGACCGCGTCCTGACCAACCAGCGGCGTGTCGTCTGCGGCCGAAAGTTCAAACCGCTTCATGTCGAGGATGGCCACATACGGGTCGAAGAACGCCGAACCCAGACGCAGTGCCTCGACCTCGGCACAGATGCGTTGTCCCTTCTTGGCTTCGACGATGTAGTAATCGACGTCTTCGCCCCCAACAGTGCCGACGATCGTTTGGTTCAGCGTGATCGGCTGCGGCTGATCGAAGAAGTTGTTCGGCTCCTTCTCATCCACTTGCGGCAGAGCGCCGATGTAAAACGTCCGGTAGTCCGAGATGCCGGTCTTCGTTCGCACCTGAGCGACATGCTCACCGAGCCGACAATCGGGCGTGATTTTGACCGTCGCTTTGCACTGGTTGGCGTCAATGGTCTCGACTTTCACGACTTCAAAGCCGGGCGAGTAGAAGAGGATTTGCTCGCCGTCACCAAGCTGTGACCCGCTGAAAGTCATCACGGCTTCGGTGCCTCGCTGAGAGCCACGCGGGCTGATGATGCTCAGCCGAGGCGAGGCAGCGAAGAGGGACGTCGCACAGCAAACGAAAGCGACCGCGGCGAAGAACGCACGTCGGAACATGGAATTCCTCCGACCAAGCAAGAGAAATCAAACAGACCCAGGCGAGCGGGTGCTTCGGGTCACGGGCAGGATTGTAACCGGTAGGTATAGCCGCAGAGGACGCCGAGTTTGAAAATCTCTGCGTCCTCTGCGTGTTCGTTTTCGATTCAAAACTAAGCGAGCAACTCCTTGCGGACCTTGCCACCGTCGACGATTTCGATCGGGCGGTCGCCGGGAGCCATCAGCTCCTTGTCGGCGACGATTCCCAGAGTGTGGTAAATCGTGGTTGCCCAGTCTTCGACGTTGAGCGCGTCTTCTTCCGGCTCACTGGCGGTCGAATTCGACGAGCCATAAACGATGCCCGGCTTCATGCCGCCGCCCGCGAAGACAACGCTGAAGACTTTCGGCCAGTGATCGCGACCGGCGGTCGCGTTGATCTTCGGAGTGCGTCCGAATTCCGAGGCAATGCAGACCAGCGTATCTTTCAGCAGACCGCGACCATCCAGATCGGTGATGAGCTGCGAGTACGCCTGATCGAACGCCGGCACTTGGCTGCGGATGCTGCCATTGATGTTGTCGTGCATGTCCCAGCCACCGTAGGTCAACGTGACGAACCGCACGCCCGACTCAACCAATCGGCGAGCCATCAGCATGCGCTGACCAGCGGTGTTGCGGCCGTAGGCGTCGCGAATCGGAGACGGCTCGGCGTCGATGTTGAACGCTTCGCGAGCATCGACTGACGACACGAGTCCGTAGGCTCGTTGATAGAACGTATCGACCGCGTCGAGCGAGTCCGATTTCTCCTTCGTCTTGAAGTGGTCGTTGACTGTGTCGAGGATCGTGCGTCGCCGAGTGAATCGGCCATCATCGACACCGCCGGGCAACTTCAGGTCGCGGACGGTGAACCCAGCCGCGGCCGGATCGGAACCGAGGCTGAACGGAGCGAACGAGGAACTGAGGTAGCCGGTCCCGGCGAACTCGTTCGGCTGGCCGGGAATGCAGACGTACGGCGGCAGATTCTTGCGCGGGCCGAACTCGTGTGAGACCACGCTGCCCATGCTCGGAAACTGCAAGGCCGGGCTGGGGCGATAGCCGGTAAACATGTTGTGCGTGCCGCGCTCGTGAGCCGCCTCGCCGTGCGTCATCGAGCGGCAGATCGTCAGTTTATTGGCGATCTGAGCGGTCTTCGGCAGCATCTCGTTGATGAACACACCAGAGACGTTCGTCTGGATCGAATTCATCGGGCCACGGTATTCAATCGGAGCGTACGGCTTCGGATCCCAAGTCTCCTGATGAGCCGCACCACCGGGCAGATAGATGAAGATGACCGACTTGGCCGTTCCTTCCTTGCTCTCGTATTTCTTGATGTCGGCCTTCGCCTTCAGAGCAAAGTAATCGGCCAGTGTCAGGCCGATGCCACCGCAAAAACCCACATGCAGAAAGTCACGGCGCGAGGGACGCATTGGCATAATTCAGCTCCTGGAGTGAGGGTCGAAGGTTTTAGTTCTTGGAAAGTAATCCGAAACAGAAGTCAAACCAGCGAGGCTGGTCATCGACAAATCATCACAGCCGAGCACCGGCTAATGAGGTTGGATCAGGCAGGTTTATGCGTTTACGCAAATTGGCGGGAACTCGCGGCGGGATGTCGGAACGTATCGACAATCGCCCATAAGTCAGCACATAGGGAATCGCTCGGCCCATGAAATGTCAAGTCCGAGCCGGAAAACTCTACCATATCATCTCCAAACTGACGTGCGCCGAAACGATGATCCGACCAGACCGCTGCGGTTTCTGTTGGCTGACGATCCTGACGCGGGCAAGACGATCATGGCCGGACTGCTGATCAAGGAGTTGATTGCATGCGGCGACCTCCAGCGTTGTTTGATCGTGTGTCCCGGAAGTTTGGCGGAACAGTGGCAACTCCGCACTGCACGACGTCCCCATTGGGCGCGACCGCCAGTCTGAGTGTTGGCGCGTCGATCCCGTTTCTGCTGATTCATGAGACCGCGCTCGGAGCATTGCAATGGGGCGAGCAATTCATGAACCGCCTCTGGACCGTGGACGACAAGACCAGTTACGCGACCCTGCCGGAAGGCCCTGGCCTGGGCGTCAATATCGACATCGAAAAGCTGACCAAGCTCGCCGCCGACCCGAACTACAAATGGTCGTGGCCGAAGATCACGCTGCCGGATGGCTCGGTGGCGGACTATTAGTCTTCAACAAAGCGAGGTCGCAGTCGTGGGGCAGGTTTTTAACCTGCCCGTCAAACACGGACTCTGATTTCGAGTGAAACACGAAAGGTTGAAAACCGCGATATTTCACGGGCAGGTTACAAACCTGCCCCACGAGTTCGCTTGTTTGAGGATTAGTTGCTCCAGCCAAGTTTCCGGCGGATACCTTCCCACGGTTGGATGTACGTCAGGAACGGCAGGCCGTCGACGGTCGCTTCTGGGCGGCCGGTGATCCCGTCGACAGCGGGACCATGGACGACAATGTGCTTCAGCCAGGAATGCTGCCTGGCCTGCGTCCACGGTTCCAGCACGTCGAGCCGATCGCGCAATACGCAAATCGCGGCGGCGAGGGCCATCGCTCCCCAATTACTGGTTCCGGCGACGATGTTGAAGTCGCAGGCGATGCGGCAGGGAACTCGGCCGGCGTGATCGCCTGTCAGCCGGCGACGGAGTTCTGCCCACGGGATCGAACCCATGCCGATCTCGTTACCGCCGTCGCCGACACCGATCGTCCGCGCGGTGGGATGCGACCTCGGCAGTCGCTCGAACAACAGATGCAGCGGAGCGGTGTGTGCGTCAATACAGACTCCGCGCATGTTGTGGCAGCGGTTGTGATGCTCGGGCGCGACGTCGGCGAGGAAAACATCAGGATCTGAGAGTTGAGTTTTGAGATTTGAAATCATGATTCCGCACTCTTGTGCAATGTCCCGTGCTCCCTGACCTCTAATCTCTGACCACTGACCGCTGATCGACTCCGGTGTATGGCTGGGGCCGACTCGCTCGACGGCGATAAGATGCGTCAGCTCGCGTGCGAACTCGGATTGCAAGAACTCGTCGCACCAAGCCTCGGCCTTTAACGGCGCGATGAAGATTCGTTCGCGCGGAAAGCCGATCCCGTCGGCAGCGGCTCGGACGGCGGGGGCACAGGGACCATCCGTGATCACCGCCGCGTCGATGCCGAGTGCATGCAGGCAACTGGCAAGAAACAGACTTCCCGGTGGCCCGTCGGTTTCGGCACACGCCAGTTGCGCATGGGGAATGAAGAAGCCCGTGACGATCGCGACTCGCCGCGCGTGACGTGCAAGGTCGATTGCACTCGCGGCGAGTTGGCCGGCGGCGAGCCTCGTTCCTCCAGCTTGCCCCGTCGCGTCCAGTTCGGTGCCGATCAGTCCCCGTCGCGCGGGATCGCGATGAATGAATCGCTCGAACTCGTCCAGCAGCACGGCATGCTCGGCCGATATCTCTGGCCGGGCCAGATCGGTCGGCGGCGATTCATTCATCGGTGGTTCTCGCCTCTGAGAATCAAATTTTGGCATCAGTCCACAAACTGAGAAATTTCCGACGCAAGCGATTCACGATGGTTGCCGGGCCGTGAATCGGTCGCCACAATCCGCCGCACTCTGAACCTCGCCCCGACTGCGGCGATCGCTGCGACGTCTTCTTGAGCGTGCGAAGAGACATGTCTGAACAAAAACAATCAACGGCCGACATTCTGGCGAAAATTCGAGCGGGAAAACAGGGCACGGTTGCCGCTGTGCCTGCCGCGCCGACACCGATTCCCGTAGCGGAGGCTCCCGCGCCGGAAGCGAGCACCACGCCTGCTCCGCCCGCGCCAAAAGCTGCTCCCGCCACGAAGCCGGGTTCTCCGGCCGACATCTTGGCTGCAATTCGAGCTCAAGGCGCAAAGAAATCTGAAGACGCGGAGGCTCCGGCTGCACCAACAGCGCCGAAGCCAATTGCCCCGAAACCTGCTGGCGCGGCACCGGGCTCGACATCTGACATCATGGCCGCGATTCGCGGAAGCAAGGTTGCCGCTGCCCCTGCGGGTGTTCCCGCGGCAGCAGCAGTTCCCGCCGCGAAACCAGCAGTCGCGAGCGATGCGCCGAAGCTCTCGGTCGAAGAAATGTTGAAAGCCGTTCGCGGCGGGGATTCGACTGCTGCTGCAGTTGCGGCGCCGGTGGTTCCTGCGAAGCCTGTTTTGGTGATTCCGGCCAAGCCGGCTGCATCGAAAGATAAGAAGGGTGTTCAGCGCCGCAGTTTTGTTGCGGCTTGTTTATCGCCGCTGGCGATTGCTTGGGCTTCAATGGCTGCAACGGGAATGGTGTGGTTGCTGGATCTCGCGCGGTTCATGTTTCCGAACGTGCTGGTCGAGCCGCCGACTAAGTTCAAGATCGGTTCGCCGAGCGATTACCCGTTGGGAACGGTCAGCACGAAGTGGCTGGCGGCTCGCGGTGTCTGGATTGTGCATACTGATCAATACAAGGGTAAGAACTTGATTTATGCCTTGGCGTCCGTTTGCACGCATCTCGGTTGTACGCCGAATTGGCTGGAAGGCGAACAGAAATACAAATGCCCGTGCCACGGTTCGGGCTTTTATGTGACGGGAGTCAACTTTGAAGGTCCGGCTCCGCGGCCGCTCGAGCGAGTCGGCATTCGCGTGGCTCCGGATGGCATGTTGGAAGTCGATAAGAGCGTTAAGTTCCAGGAAGAAATGGGGCAGTGGCAAGACCCCAACTCGTTCGTGGACGCGACGCTGGCGTGAATTTGTGGGGCAGGTTTTCAACCTGCCCAAACAGAATCAGTGCGGGGGTCCGTTGGCGTTGAATAAGACATCGGCAGGTTGAAAACCTGCCCCACGCGAGGCATCCATGTCGGTCGGTGATTACATCCGCGATTCACAGATTTGGAAGAGTGTCTTCCGTCACCCGGCTCCGTACGACCGCCGCAACCGCGTGGTCGTGATGCTTACCAATTTCTTCCTGCACTTGCATCCCGTCTCGATCAAGCAGCAAGGCATCGCGCTGTCCTATACTTGGTGCATGGGCGGAATTACGTTCTTTCTGTTTCTGGTTGAGACCATTACTGGCGTGCTATTGATGTTCTACTACCGGCCGACGCTGGAGTGGGCTTTCAACGACATTCTGGCTCTGCGTGACGTGACGACGCTCGGCATCATGCGGGAAATCCATCGCTGGGGTGCTCACGCGATGGTCATCACAGTCTGGCTGCACATGTACCGCGTCTTCTTGACCGGCAGCTACAAGCCGCCGCGTGAATTCAATTGGGTGGTTGGCGTAATTCTGCTCAAGCTGACTTTGCTGCTATCGTTCACGGGTTACTTGCTTCCTTGGGATCAGCTCGCGATTTGGGCCATTACCGTCGGTTCCAACATGGCTCGCGCGACACCCGTGCTTGGCCACGAAGGCCCCGGCTTCCAGTTCTTGAATCTCGGCGGATATGACCTGATTACGAATGCCAGTGATGCCCGCTTCCTGCTGCTTGGCAGTCGGTTCGTGGGTGAAGAGACTTTGAACCGCTTTTACATTCTGCATTGCGTCGCGATTCCGCTGGTGGTGGCAGGCTTGATTGCCATCCACTTCTGGCGTGTTCGCAAAGACGGCGGGATTAGTCAGCCGTTGTAAAACTCGAAACCCGAAAGGGCAACGAGATCAATTGCGGTTCGTTCGAGTTTCGGATTTCGAGTTTCGGATTTCGAGTTTCACATGAGCTTTCTGCCGCAGATTACTTTCTGGATGAGCTTGGGATCGGTCGACCCGCACCCCAATGTCACGCCGAGCGTGTTGTTTGGTCTCGGTTGGCTGTATCTGATTCTGTTTGGAATGAACGTTCTCTGGACGTGGCGTGCCTATCACGAAGGTCGGCACTTTCGCATGCCAGATGCGTTTGGAGCACAAGAGATTCCTGCGGCAGCGATCTGGGGAATGTTTTCGACCGCGTTGCTGCTGGTCGCCGTCACGCACTTCACCTGTTACAGCGATCCTAAAGCCTTCCATCTGGTGATGCCCGAATTCGCGAAAACCAATATCAATTGGTTGGTTGCCGATCCGGTGCGCTATTTTCTGCTCACCATGGCTGTGTTTGTCGGCATCATCGTGTTGCGTGATTGGCTGGCGAAGCCAACCGTCGGATGGATGCTACTCAACGCCTCGCTGCTGTTCCTGACGATCAGCATGACTGACTGGGACTTCCGGCAGATCGTCGGCAAGCCAGACAATGTGCCCATCGTGGCAATGCTGTTCATTGTGGGCTTCTTCACTTGGCTGTTCCTCAATCGAGCGAATGAGAACGACCGCCGCAAAGCCGAAGGTCGGCCGGTT
>JAYVSP010000032.1:0-7619 GCA_043775215.1 Planctomyces sp.
GATTGTTGATTGTTGATGTTGAAGCATCTGGGTTCCAGGCATCTTCGTCTTCTTTCAAAAATCAACAATCCTTGTTCATCAATCGTCAATCCCCTAAGGACCAAAAGTTGTTGATACGCCGGTCCTTGGCCGTTCACGGGCAGGTTGAAAACCTGCTCCACGCCAAGCGAGCATCACTCGATCGGTTCGGCCACCGAAGGTTCGGTTGCCGACGTTTTTTCTGGCGGTGAAGCCTTTTGCTCATGAAGCCCCAGCCTGCGGAACCAAATGGCGGCCGATTCATCGACTCGTTTCGAGCTGACCACATGCGGCCCGATCGCAGCACCTCCCTTCGCATATTGACCTATGGCAACACCACCGAAAGCCGTTTGCGCGACGGCAACTCCGGCAATCACGAACGCTCCCAAGCCGACGCCGGCGACGGAGATCACTCCAATGGCGATACCGCCCACGGCGATAAGGCCGCGAGCCACTCCGCCAATGGCGATAACCCCCGTCGCGATATCGCCGAATGCAATGATCCCCCGAGCATGGCCACGAGTTTCGTTGTGAGCGGCGTCAGGCCCCCGAGAAATCGACAACAACGGCCATCCCCAAAGGCGAAGCTGCGATGTGTATCGAATCGTCCGCGCCATAGCCGAGTCCTTTGAAAGTGAGATGCATCCAAGTTTGATCGAAACGGAACTGGCTTTATCCCAAAGGGATTGCGCCGCATAGCCCAGGGTTGCTCGCGCAGCGAGCTACCCTGGGTTGGGGAGATGTGTCCGAATTTACCCTGAAAGGGTTACGTCATTCGGAGATTTCCGATGACGGAACCCCTTCGGGGTACGTGGACCGTTTCGATTCTCAACCCAGGGTAGCTCGCTGCGCGAGCAACCCTGGGCTGTGAGACGCAACTCCTTTGGAGTAAATGCAAACGCACACTTCTCAAACTTGGAACTAATTGGTGTGGCAATTGACGCATTCGCCCCCCAAAGAGATGGACTCACAACGCGCCGGATCGTTCGTTGCAGACGTCCTCATCTGCTAAGCTTGCCGGTCAAGATAATCCCTGGCCCAGGCCGTTCAAGCCACGAAGACGACAAATGAGATCGGTCCTTGCTGCACACCGCTGCCCGGACTGCGAGATCCGCAAGCCGCTTTGCTTCTGCTCGATGATTCCGCAGCTTGCACTTCAGACTCGCGTGATCATTCTCATGCACACCTGTGAGGAAGTGCTGACGACCAACACGGCGAGACTGGCGGCCAAGGCGCTGACGAACAGCGAAGTCCGCATTAATGGCCGACGCGACGAACGGATGTCGAGAGAAGGATTGGTTCAGCCGGGACGGACCTCGCTCCTGCTCTATCCCAGTTCGATGTCCGTTGAATTGACCTCCGATTTCGCGTCCCGTCTCTCGGAGCCGGTGAACCTGATCGTGCCAGATGCGAGTTGGAGGCAAACCAAAAAATTCGTGCGTCGCGAGCCAGGCTTGGTCGGCATCCGGCATGTCAAGCTGCCACCGGGAGCTCCTTCGGAGTACCGCCTGCGGGCACAAACGAGCGACCAGAATCTTTGCACTTTGGAGGCCATTGCCAGAGCTATCGGAATCTTGGAATGCCGCGCGGCTCAGGCGGAACTGGAAACTCTCCTGCGTGTGCTCGTGGAGCGGACACTCTGGTCGAGAGGCATGCTGGCGGCGAGCCGATGCACTACGGCAGGAATTCCCCATGAAGCCTTTTGCAGTTAGACGACAGGTCGAAATCACTTCGGCACCAAAGCGACTCAAGACTCGCCGTCGATTCTGTCCGAGTTTCATTTCTTTCGGAATAGATCAGACAAGACGAGATTCTCGATCACCGTGCGGAGTTTGTAGTCATCCCGCTTGCCGGCTTGAGCGATGGCCTTGATCTGCGCGGCGTCGTCAATCGTCATGACGCGGCGCAGAGAGTAAGTGGCGAGTTGCTCGACGAACGCTTCAGCGAACCGGTCGATGTCTTGAGCCAGCAATTGCTGGAATTCGTTCGCGCCGTTGTACGTTCGACCGTCGGGGAGCTCGCCCCTGGCGTTGACGGGTGGGTCGTCCCCTTTGCCGCCAGCAATTTGCTCATTAGTCCGCCAACGGCCGATTGCGTCGAAGTTGTCGAACGCGAAGCCCAGCGGGTCGATCTTCTGATGACACGAGGCACAGGTCGCGTGAGTGGCGTGAGCTTCAAGCTGCAACCGGATCGTGGCTTTCGGCTGATTGGTGGGTGTCGGTGCGAGCGGTTCGACATTGGGCGGAGGTGGTGGCGGCGTGCGGCCGAAGATCGCTTCCGAAACCCAGACGCCGCGATGCACCGGGCGATGCCGCGTGCCGTCCGAAGTGAGCGACAGGATCGACGCGTGCGTCAGCAGGCCGCCGCGATGATCCTCGGAGCGGAGCGACATCCGTTGCAATCCCGAAGCGGCCGGACGCGGCATTCCGTAGTGCATCGCCAGCCGCGGATTCAACATCGTCCAATCGGAGACGAGGAACTCGCGGAGCGGCAGGTTCTTGGCAAACATCTCGCCGAAGTAGCCGGTCGTCTCCAGCACCAGGCTCTGTTCGAGCCACTTGTCATAGTCGGGGTAGAGGCTGGCATCGGGCGGGAACGCGCCGACTCGCTGAAGCTGCAACCACTGACGCGGGAACGACTCCGTGAAACGGCTGATTTTAGAGTCAGCCAGCATGCGTGCGAGTTGAGATTGCAACACTTCGGGGCGATGCAGCGTGCTTTGCTGGCTAAGGCCGAAGAGTTCGACGTCGGGCAGCGAACTCCACAGGAAGTACGAGAGCCGTGACGCGAGTTCCCAATCATTGACCGTCTCGCGACGCTCCGCGGGCGAGCCTTCTTCGAGATAGTAAAAATTCTTGGAGGTCAGCACGGCGACCATCGCGGCTCGATAAGCGGGGCGGAACTGTTCGCCAGCCGCAAGTTCGTTCTCGACGATCTTCACATAACGATCGAGTTCCGCATCGCTCACGGGACGACGCCACGCTCGCGTCGCGAAACGTTTCAGACATTCATGAGCTTCCTTCAGCCGGAGGGCACTAGCCCCTGGTTCTTTCTCGTCGCCCGGCAACCGGACGCTAGCGCGTTCCGGCTGATCTGTTGGAATCAGTCCTTCGCGCTTGCGTTGGTCGGACGCGGGGATGATCGGGCCTTCGTACTCGACCCAATCGACGATCAACAGTGGAAAGATCAATTGCCCTTCGTCGTTGAACAGCCGGTAGGCCGTCGGCCGAGTCGGGCGGCTGACTTTCGTGTTCACGAACGGAAATTGAGTGACGCTCGGAGTCTGGCCATCGGCCAGCATCCCGGGTGACTCGTTCATCACATTGAAGTTGCCCTCTGGCAGGAAGGTCTCGATTTCGATGACCGTCGGCTGATCCTCGGCCACGTTGACGTCCAAGCCCACGACCGAGCGTTTCAGTTGATGATGCCACAGCGCGAGATGCGGCAATCGCCCCTTGAACGACGGCAGCGCACTGAGTTGGATGCGAATTCGATACAAGCCGGGAGCACTCGCATTGACGAGATGCTGGCCGTGTCCCGGCCAGAGCGTCCAGCGGACTGGCCCGGCAAGACCTTGTTCCTGCAACCATTTTTCCTGGCCCGCTTTCGCTTCGCGCCGGCTCTTTTGCGAAGTGGGCTGTTGATCAGGAAAGGCTCGCGCGAGCACCGATTCGGCCGCGCGGAAGTAACGATCCACATGCGACGGCGAGAGCGTCAGCAGCGAACCAATCCGCTCGAAGCCGTGCCAGCGGGGATCGTCGTTGAATGCTCCCGGCAGGTTCACGTCGAAGTAAACGCCGAGCAGGTCATAGACGGTGTGGCCGTATTCCTCGCGGCTGAGCCGGTAGTGAGCGACCGGTCCGCGCCGCGCCATCCGCGCCGCTTCGCCTTGCGTAATCCGCGTCGAGAGCCAATCAACGGCCCGCCCTAATTCTTGCGGTTTGGGCTGCGGCTCTTTCTTCGGCGGCATCTCACCAGAGTTCATGCGAAAGAGAACTTCGCCCCAGCGTTGAGCGACCGCTTGGTCGGCGAAGTCGTGTGATAAATTGTCGAGCCGGAATTTGCCCTCCTGCTTCTGCGCGTTGTGACATTGCAGGCAGTAGGTTTGCAAGAACGGCTGCATCGTCTTATCGAACGAGGGCGACACTTCCGAAGACTGTACCTTTGAAGCGACGATGACGAGAGTCAGAACAAGTTGGGCGAGTCGATAATTCATGAAAGCCAAAACCTGACAAAAAAAGGGACAGAACAAACTTTGATTCTCGGCGTCCAATGTAACGAAACGGACTTGTCTTTTTTTCTGAGTCTCTGGGTTTTCAGTGCAGGTTTTTAGGTCGAGCGCGCCGCAGTGGAAGTCGCGGGGGAGAGTGATGTCATCGCGGCAGCGTTTGTGCTCGTTTTTCGCCCTACATTTTTTGCCAGCCTACTGGGACCATTCCGAGGAGCTGGCAAAAAATGTGGGGCGGAAAATGATCCGCTGCTGCGAACCCCGGGGCACTTTGAACATCTCTGCAATGCCTTCGAAAACCTCATTCAAAAACCACACAGTTCCAACCTGCCATTCCAGACCCGGAACAACCTTTTTTCTGCCCCCTTCTTTCTGTCAGCCAATTGAATCCAATCAATCTTGCTGTCCACCTGAGCGAGAAGTGACGAAATCGCTGCTGATTTCACGGCAGGCCAAGCACCGCCGATCGCTTCTGCTCTTCAATTGTCTTCACGCGCTCTTCCGACGGCATGGTGACGAAGAGCCAATCGTGGCACTTCACGCGGACTGCTCGACCCGGGCGATAGCCGTCGAGCAATTCGGTGAACTTCATGCGGAGCTGAATGCCGCTGCTGCCGGGTGGAGGATTCTCGATCTCTTTCCATTCGATCACTTGCCCGATCTTCTTGTCGCTGCGGTGGAACCAGGTGCGCAAAGACTTCTCGGCAACCGCCACACCGAAGCCTTTTTCCTGAGTCGCCTTCAACTCGGCATACAGCGACGATTCCATGCCGCCGAATAACGTGAGCGTCACAGTTCCGCCACCGAAATCGTTGTCTTCGACCGAGTCGATCCAACCGGGAAGCCAACGCTGCTTCTGATACTTCACATGCCGGCGTCGCTGAAGATCGGTCGCGAACTTTCGGCTCTCGTCATCGAGCCATATTTCCGAGACCTTGAATTCCTTGTCTCGCCAACCGGGCGACCAGCCGAGATTGAACTGCACGATTTGCTCCGGCGAGATGTCCGCCAGATCAACCAGAGTGCGGCCCTTCCAGACCTTCGTGACGTCATCAATGTCGAAGGTGTAGGGCGTGTTGATGCCGTCTTTGGCCATTTGGCCCGACGGTACCACGTTGATCTTGCCCTTGTTCGCATCCAGCGACACCACTTTCCAACTCTGCCCGCGACGTTGATAGAAACTGAAATCGTCTTCCAACGAAACAGCATGGTTGTGCTTGAGCTGGAATTGTTCCATATCCTTCGGCAGCGGCGGGATTGTGGCCTCCTCGCCGACCGGCGGCACAAAGAAATAACCATGCACATGAGTGCCGATTGGAATGTCGCGCAGCTCGGCCGGAGCCCCGTTGAACGAGATCATGCCGTAGGGCAGCATCGCGAAGTAATGCAGCGGCCCGGCGTGATAACGCTCGCCCCCGTCACCATCCAAACGCAAGCCGCCCCGGCGATTGACCGGGTCCACGAATGCCAACTCACCCGCGATGTAGGTTCCCGCTCCGGCTGGCGGAAACTGGCCGGGCTTCGGAACGTGATCCTGTGCAAGCGACGGAATGGCAAAGGCAAGTAATACAAAGCAAAGAGCCGCTGATGAACATTGAGAAGTGTTGAACATGGAAGATACTCACATCAACCGATGGGCGCTAGCCCCACGTTTTTTCGATAAACAACATTCAGATTAAGTAAGTCGTCGCATCAAAAGACGATAGGACAAGGAACATAGTCCAACAGCATTTGGGAGCCAAGAGCGTGTAACCGGTCACACATGAGGCCAACTACTGCTTGGCCGCGCTGATCTTGGTGAGGATTGCCAATAGCTCAGATCCGGGAACAATTCCCGCCACATCCAGAATGTCACTGGCGGCAATCTGGTTCAGCCATGAGCAGGCTGCAGCGCTCTTTCGGTTCAAGCCCGTTCTGGGATGTCCTTGAGGATGCCACGGCAAAAGGACATGATCGTCCGGCAGGGAATCGGGAACACGGCTGGTCACAGCGACGACCATCAGCGTGTCCGCGGCATCCGTTGATGAGACGATGATCGCCGGGCGCTGTTTGCGAATACCATTTCGATCGGCGATTTCCGCCCACACGATGCGGCCAATTTGCAGAGATTCGGGGCTGGGCACGCGAACGCTTTCTCAAAAAGGCTTTGGCTCGTCCCCGTCAAACCACTCTTGAGCCGGCGGCGAGTTCTTCGCCAAGCGTTTCCAATCCAGCGTTGCCGAAAGCTGTTCGGCCTGCTGTCGAGCCACGGCGTCTTGCGCGAGTTCCAAGTATTCCAAGGGGACGACCGCCGCGAAATCCTCTCCCGCCCGGCGAACGATGACTGGCTGCCCGTTCGTCGCGACTCGGCTGAAGACATCGGCATAGCCTTCGGCCAACCCCGGTTCGTCTACATGGCTGGCAGCATCCAAGGTGAGGGATGACATAGCGGCACTCCGAATTCGGTTTCTCGCGCTGGCGGATTCAAAGCGAGGTTCGTGTCAATGCTCGTGATGCTACACGGCGCGTGAAGAGCCGACAAGAAGCGCCCGCAGGACCATCCTCCGACGCTCGGCGCGGGTCTCTTAGGAGTGCGGGGTGTCAGCCTCGCTTCGGATCGTGTGGAAAGATCATCCAAAGCGGTGCTGACACACAAGCACTCCAGCATCCACGCGACGCTTTTCTCTCTCCTCGCTCACTGACGCCACTGCTTTGCGTCCGATGCCTCAATCCATCATCTCGTTCCGCTGAATGGCAAGTTCGCCGTCGCTCCAATATTCTGCATGTCCTTAATTTCTTCTTAATTTCCTTACAACAACCTCAGGTTTCCAATGCTTCGTACACAGCTTGAAGCAAGCTGTGCCACCTGCGTGGGAACCTGACCGTCGGTAGCACTGACTTCTAAGCTTCCACACCAACCGGGGGAGTGCAAATGATTGTCTTCAAATGCCCGAATTGTAATGCGCCAATCAAGGTTTCTGAGGAAGCTGCCGGCAAGAAGGGACAATGTCGGAGTTGTGGCAAGGCAATACAAGTGCCCAATCGTGTTGGCACATCCAATCAGAAATCCTTAGATGAGCTACCGCTGGTTCGCGTCGAGCAGTATCACACCGAGTCAGCACTCTCTTCTGGACACCACCAGCCTTCCAGAGAGCGCGAATCCTTTGATGCTGCAATTGGTGATAAGATGCAAACGGCTCAATCAACACAGTTGTCCTTCAGCAAGACGAACAATTTATTGCGATTCCTTTCGGCCAACTGCTACGACAACGCCTTCATGGAATCTTGCTTCGGAACCATCAAGACCGAACTCGAAATGACCGACTACGAAAGCATCGAATCCGCGCGACGAGAAATCGCGACCTACATCGCCTACTACAACAACTCTCGCCGC
>JAYVSP010000033.1:0-12090 GCA_043775215.1 Planctomyces sp.
CATGCGCCACCAGCCACCGCCGTTGCTGCTCATTCAGCCGGCCGAGCATCACATTCACCCGCAGATGCTCCGCCATCACCGCCGTGTCTTGTTTACAACGGCAAACCTCACACCCACACTCACGAACCACCATCGCATCCATGCGCTTGATCCTCCTGTTAAGATCAAACGCTTAATATCCGTTTTCGCCAGTCTCGGAAATAGAATTTGCACAGCCTCTTAACAGAGTTTCGAGTACCTCCGGTATGCCCTGAAATTCGAGTGGTTCGGAGAAGACCTGCTGACTGAGGTGCTCGTCGGTTCGGGCAAAGAATGCCTGATCGGCACCGCTCTCCTGAATCCGCATCGGCTGGAGATCGACTACGAGCATCGCACCGTCCAGTTGATTCATTCCTCATCGCTTTCTGGGGCATCTGGTGGTCCTTCGAGTTTCTCCACTCGTTTGGACAACTTCTTCTGTTCCGACTGCACTCGTCGTTCGACTTTCTTGATGTCCTCGGCGGCCGGCAGTTTCTCAGGCACGATGTCACGATCCGTGAGAACCTTCCGAACATCTCGGTTGTTCTTGACATGCTCACTCGTGATGGTGGCTTCGGTACGAAGATCATCTTTCGTGATGTTGAAGTTGGTGATTTCGTTGGCGAAGTCCTTGGCCTTGATCGTGATCGTCGGCAGGAAGTCGGCAAGTGGCCGATTCGCCGGGGCACCGATCCGGTCCTTCATGGACTGCGTCGTCAGGCCGCCGAAAAGGGCTTGGTCGCCCTTGCTACGGATGCGGGCGAAACTCTGATTTTCACCGAGGCGCTCGAAGATGATGCCGGAGAGTTGTTTTTCGGATTGGGTCAGCTTCTGGCGGGCGTTCAGCCGCTCCAACTCACCCAACCGTTGTTCGATCACCTCCATGCGGCGCGTCTGAACGGCGAAATACGTTTGGGCAAATGCAACCGGTTCCTTGTTGGGGTCGCCGTTCTGCGCGATCAGGTAGCAGGCATAGCGGGAGAGCATGATGTCGTCGATTTCCCGCTCGGCACCGGACCCGAGTTCGACCATTTTGCGCGTGTGCGCAAAATGGTCGGCCGGGTCGGCCCCTGCATTTTCGCAGGCTTTTGTGGCCTTCTCGATGACTGGCTCGAAATTTCGCCAATGCGAGTACCCCAGCAACATCTGGAGATCACGGGCTAGCCAAAACTCCGTACCCCCTTCCGTTTCCATGCGCATGCATTGCTCGAAGCTCGCGTGCAGATGAACGATCACTTCCTTTTTCATGGACATTTCCTTGGGCAAACTGAATGGCAAAACGATTGGTCAGACTCAACAGAGTTTCGACAACCTCCGGCACGCTATGAGCTTCGAGTGGTTCGGAGAAGACCTGCTGACTGAGGTGCTCGTCGGTTCGGGCAAAGAATGCCTGATCGGCACCGCTCTCCTGAATCCGCATCGGCTGGAAATCGACTACGAGCATCGCACCGTCCAGTTGCTTCAGGGGAAGAGTTGGTAACGCGGCACTCAAGCCCTTACTTGTGTCGTCCAGCAAATAGCCCACCGCCAAGGTGGCGACTCCGGCCAAGGATAATCGGTCCCTCAACGGCAACCTTGAACTCTAAGGTTGCGTGGCCGATTAGTCCGACGCCCGGCAGGCCGACAGTCTTGCGAGCAGTCACAAGCGGTTCCGGTAGCCCGCGCCGGCGACACTCGGTAACTAAATCGGTGGAAAAGACTGCTGACGCGCTGACACTCTTCGCATGACGTGTGACCTGGTACGAAGTGACACTCTCCCATATCCGGGAGGCTGCAAAGAGCGGGTCGGACGCGGAATCAATGTGAGTCTCTCGCAAAACCAATCGTCCGGCTGAGCCAGCACGAATCTCATCCATTCCAGCCATCGCCTCTCCCAGAGTTTCCAAATGGATCGCTTCCTCTCGTGTTGGCATCCGTCGGGCGACCACATGGGGTGCGATCACCAGGAGGCGTATCTCGATTGGATCGAAGGAAAAGGTGATGTGTGGACAAGTTTCGGTCTGCGCAACGGAGCCGTCCCATTCGTGGCCGGTAAAGAAAGTGGGCAATCGAGTTCTAGCGCCAAGCACCGTCTGCACTCTCGCCATGACTGCACGGCGCAGCGATCGGGCAACTACGACTGGTTCTGTTGTCGTGGCCAACCCTTCTTCAATCGAAAACGCAAAGACGCCATCACATCGTTGAACCGGAGTCATCACCCCAAGACCAAGAAAGCGACCGTCTGCGATCACGAGTGGCCCGGCCAATGGCTCATTGAAGGAAACCTCGACATGCCAAAGTCGTTCCTTGGCAAAGCGGGTTCCGGGAGCAAAGGACTCCACTCGTTGACCCTTGGCTTCAAATGGTTCGCGTTGCACGCGAATCATTTCGGCCCGCGTGCGAATGCCCGCATGACGTAACGCCTGAACGATGGCGGCTGCGGCGTTCTTTTGTTCTGACGCTCGCTCGAAGCCGCTCTTGGCTTCAGCAGTCTTGCGCGACGGATCGATACGGCGACGGCTAACAGGTTCCGGCAGCGCCGCAGGCGTGATGGTCCGCCACACACGAGAGGTGCGGCTTCCGATTCCGAAATGGTTCAACATGCTGTCGTCGGTGGATGGCGTCAGAGTAACGCCATAAGTTTCGAGCGTGTCTGGATCGACGAGTTCGAGACCAGACATGGCCCAATGCACGTCTTCGGCACGCAGCGGGCACTCAGACGGCACTTCAACAAGGACTCGTCGAACGTCGCGATCGACGTGGTGATGTCCGATTGAGGGCAGCGGGACAATCCGCACTCGTGCGCTTGCTGGCGTCCGATCGGTCCTGCTTGCCTTGCCTCCAACCAGAAACCGTTCGATCTCCGAACTCCGTTCGGGCAGAGCCTTCTGCAATCGAACAACTGCTCCGTCACGGACTGCTTCGACAAGTCGAACCACCCGCGCCGTCCGCCATGCAAACAGAGCTTCTGTCGTGATGTCGCGAAGCTCGTACACGCTTCGCGTTGGAGGACTGTCATAGGCAACCTGTTCAAATCGCGGCTTCGATGGCTGCGAGAAGAGTTGCTTGACGGTCTTGCCCTGACGGACGGTCGTGAATCTTCGGCTGTTCGCTTGGTAGCGATCCTGGAGACTCTGCAACGAGCCAGGTTGAGGACATGCCAGCGTCAGCCCCGTGCCACCCATTGACGGTCGGTAAACAATGCCGGGATGAGCGGCCAATCGCTCCTCGAATTCGTGATCGTCGAGCAACTCGCCCCACGCCCACGCGAAATCGACACCGCGTCCGAACTGGTAGATTTGCTCTGCGAGCGCACAGACCACGTTCGCTTGCCGTTCATCGTCCTCGTTGCCCGCGAAGTTCCATCCGAAGAGAAATGGAATGTCAGAGTTGAACAATCGCGGCCTGAATATCTTCTGCGTCCGTATCTCGCCGATGCGTCGTGGGTCGCCTGCAACGGCATCCAGGTCGTTGTTCGGAACGAAGTTTTTGATGCCCTGACCGTCAATCAATCGGGGCGACGCGACAGAGGGGGCATCGCGACCCTCAATCCACCGAAGAGCATTCAAGGCAACGGCGTTTAGCGGACCGCCTAAACCAATGCCGGCAATAAGTGCTTGAAAGACCCGCGCCGGAGATGGCGGTCCTTCTCCCGTGCCGTGATAGCGGCCATCGTGCAGGCGAACTGAGATGAGTAGAAAGCGTGACATCGGTTAGCCCTCTTCCGGAGTCTCTTCGTCCTTCTTCGCAAGCAATTTCTTCGCCTCATCGAGATTGAAGTCATGCTCGACCTCATTTGGCCACTTCGACCGGAAATGGTTGGCCGTGTCGGACGCGTAGGTTTGAATCAGCGTTCGTGATGCGTCCGAACCTAAGTCAACTGTCGTCGGTGTGCCGCGTCGCGGAACCACATGCCAAACATCCTCGCCGGTGTAGCGGAGGTTGCTGCCTTCTCGCAGAAATAGGTCGATGTCTGCGGTTGCAGCGACGAGCGAAAGGCCCAACAAGTACTTGCGGATTCGCTTCGTCTCGTTGTCGTCTTTGCCACGAAGGCCGCGAAGTGCGACTAGATTAACGGTCACTTCACGTTCGATTCGGCCGTGGACAATGATGCCTCCGAGAATACGACGCTCTGGGTTCGGCGAGCCATCGCGAAACTCTTGCATGTACTTGGCTGCGGACGTGCTGACCTTTCGGAAAGTTGCGGGGGCATCCGCCAATCCCTTTTCTGAGAGCTTCGTTTTCTTGGCCTTCGCTTCCTTCGTGAGGGCGTCTTGCTGTTCCTCATCTAGTTCCTTCCACACGGAATTGAACTGAGCCGCAGCATGGAGCGTGTCAACGTCCCAGGCTCGGATAATGGCGCGAATGAGGCGAGGCCGCTTCTCGCTCGTTCCTCCACGCGAATCCCAGACGCCGAATACGAGCGACGTGGGAGCAATCTCGCACAATGGGCCGACATCGCCGGTTTGACGGAGCTTCTGAAATGCCGCCGACACGGGCGTCAGAAGACTTGGTGCCGACAGAACCACAGCGTCAGCGCTTCGATGTGCCAATTCCAGAATCGAACGCATTTCCTTCCGCGGCTTCTTGCACTCCTCACCCTTTTCGCGTTTCTTCTTCGCGCCAGCCTTCTTACACGCTTCACATTCGCCGCAGTTTTCCTTGCGAAGGACGATCTCAATCTGTGGCACCAGCCACTGGTCGCGCGATGTGCCGGAGGCAACCTTGAAAACTGGCTCGAGGCGATTTGCTTGCGAGCCGACGCTGTCGATCAGCGCGACGCGCGTGCCGTCAGAGAGCGTGTCGATGCTGTAGCCAATGTCGGCGTAAGTTGGCGGGTAGATGATGCGTTCGCAGTCGTCATCAGTCGCTTCAACCGGCAAGAGTTTCTGTTTCAGGTGCAAGGCAACAGGCCCCTTTGGGTCGGTAGCCCACTTGTCGAGCAGATCGGCCGTAACCATTTCAACCTCTGGAGACTTTGGAATCGGTTGTTGAGTTGTTGTCATTAGATGGACTCCTCTTGTGAATAAGTAACGACCTTGTTTTTCCCGGAGAGATCAAGCGTGAATTGAAATGTCTTGAGCGGAACTCCCACTGACGCTGCTGCGAGTGCTGGCCGAGCCAGCATTGGCGGTAATGGCACACCCCACACGCCGTAGCGCACTCGACGAGTTTCGTATTCATCGGGCCGCGCATGCTCCATGCCACAAACGCCAAGAAGCTCGACGGCTGGTGACGCGCCCACACCATGCTCCTTGTGTTTGTTCGGGGAATACCCGGCGTCGAGAGCGGTCCAGCCTCCGCGCGGATCAAAGTTGAAACTTCCTCCCATCAGTGTGAGGACATCGAAGGGTGTTGCCGTAAGTTCAACTGGATTTCGTTTCCAAAGGTCAGCCAGTCCGAGCGTTTTTGTGTTTCCCAGCAGCTTGTTCTTTTGCGGTTTATCCCGTGTCCCGCGAAGCATCGCGCATGCAATTCCATAGGCCGACCGATTCCCTGCATACAGTTTGAATTGATTGCGGCTCGACCCATCTGCCCAATTGCCAATGAAAAGTGAGCGATCGCCTTTGGTCTCAAGTTGAATTGGCAATGCCATGCGGTCGGCCTCACGACTCGGAAACGACTCAGTGTGTTTGAGGTTTATTGACGCCGAAATCTCAACATCATCGTCTTCTTGCTCCAAGGTTCGATTCATTGCTGGTGGGTCGCCGTAGCCATCGGGAGCACATCGGAAGACCTCAACATTGGCGAGAAACTCCAGTACGACTTCAAACGGGTTACGGTTTCCACCCGCGTTCATTTGGAATCGAACGCGGGATGAGTCATTCCAGTCGAACCCACCTTCGGCATTGCCGAGCAGTACGTCGGCGGCTTCGAGGAATCCTAAGCACGCAAAGACCTGACCGGGATTGAACAGGTCTACCGGAATTGTTGCTTCAGCCATTACTCACCCTCCTCGGTCGAAGTCGAATCTTCCGCGTCGTTGTCCCGCGATGCCTGTTGATCGACAGCACGCAGCAGCGCTTCCCACCAAGCCAGTCCCCACGGCCCCCAGCGCTTTTGCAGTCGAGCGAATCGTAGCGCGACTTCCCGCGCCCGCGATTCGAGTGCGGACGGCGGCGCGTCGGGGCAGCCAGTGATACTGATGACCGGACGGGCAAAACCGTGATGTGCGGCGATCAGGTGCAGAGCGAGTTCTTGCAGATCGGCCGGCAACTCGGCGAACTCGCTGTCCTTTGCTGCCACCGGAAGTGAGCCGAATTCGTGACGGTATCCAATGAGCGCTTTCACATCCGCTGGACCACGGGTTTTCGCGTAATCACCATCCTTTGGTGCCTTGAATGCCTTTTGCCAAAGCGGTGCGCGTTTGCCCTCGTCATGCAGACGCGCGGCAATGGCCAGCATGTCTGCGTAGTCCGGAGGCAGCCCAAGTCGCTCGGCAAGTTGGCGTGCCTCACGCTCCGCCCACTGCTGATGCGTGTCGAGCAATTGCGGGTGTCCCGCCGAACGATCGTCTTCTGTGGCGGAGTCGTGCAGCCATTTTTCAACAATCAGCCACCGACTCGGCTCGCCATCTTCCGATTGCGCAATCGCGAATCGAAATCGCTGTCGCCACCGCCGTTTTTCCGCTGCGTTTGGTTTGGCATCAACATCGGCGACTCGCACACGGAATCGAACCACCGGTTCGTTTTCCGGAGTGGTGAGCCACGGCATACTGTCATCGGCGGTATGCGCCGGAGTCGCAATCTTCGAATCAAGCAAGCCATCCCCGCCCAAGCCGGCGATGCGAGCATCGACAATTAGGGTTGCTCCAGAGAGGCAGTATCTCAGTTCATCCTTTTTGTTCTTGGCTTTCTTATCGTCGCGGTCAAAAACCAACTGCTCCAGCTTGAAAACTTCACGCACATCGCCGGATGGACTCAACACAACCGCAGCGATGTCCCGCCCTCTGAGGCGAGCATTTGATGGAGTCTCCTGCGCCGAGCTTTCGCTGGCTAGCAGTGCGTTTGCCCGATGCTCCAACCATTCGATGATGCGGTATGTCTCGGTCTCCAGCACTTCACTTACATGCGGTGGCGCTGCCTCAAAAAACTCTCCAAACTCTTTCGGCGTTACAATGCTCGCCGGACGGGACGGCAAATGGACTCGCCAAACAACGGACGTTTGCGGCTGCTCGTCAATCCATCCTCGTATCCAAGGCTCGACGTTCGGTCGCCCGGTGTGCTCTTTGAGCGAAGTCATGGACCAAGCATCGACCAAGGCACGCGAGAGCGCGGGGCGCAATGGAACTGGCGTAGTTGCGACGTTGAGGATGTTTTGCAGGTCAGGAAGATCAGGAAAATAACCAACCGCGATCCTGATAATTTGAAGCCAAGGCGTCTCACCAAATAGTTCTTCTGGACGGTCCCGGAGAACTGCCTCTTCTTCTGCTCGGGATTTCAGCCGACGAATTGCTCCTGGACTCGCGTCAAACGTTGTTCGATCCGATGGCAAGAGGCGTACGGCACGAGACCAAGCAACGAAGTTTTCATAGTCTTCGATGGTCTTCGCTTCTGCCTTCGATCGTTTCTCCGGAGCCTTCTTGAGAGCGGCTTCCGGCTTGGGTTCCTTCTTTACAATGACAATGACCTTAGCGTCACCATCGCCGCGCCGGTTGACTCGTCCCAGTCGCTGCACCATTCGTTCCCAAGCAACGAGGTCGCAGGCCATGTGATCGGCGTCCAGGTCCACCCCCACTTCGCCCGCCGATGTAGCGAATACGAAAGTGGGACACTTCGGAGTCGCTTTGCTCCCGGCGAGAAATCCGCGTTCCCGGAGCCAACTTGCCGCTCGCTCGCGTTCCAACACACGGCGACCACCAACGAAAAGTTCGGTGTCTACGTCAATGCGCGGTATCCCCTGCTTCTTGTCACCGCAGGCGATTTTCTCGACCGCTTTCTTTGCAGCCTCGGCGTCTTTGCGTTGGTTGCAAAAAATGATGATGCGGACGGCAGCCGTCCCATCGCTGGCAAGCGTCCAGGCTTCTTTGGCCAGAGCGTCGGCCAACGTCAGGTCTTCGTCTTCGATGGGCAACATCGTCAACCGCTTGGGGGCGATTAGCCTGCGACTCACGACAGGGTGATTAAAGTCCGCAGTCGTCAGCCCAAAAGGCTTCACTATGCTTGATCGACCGGTTGCGGAAAGCGACAGGAGTTTGAACGGTGGAACGATTCGTGCCAGTTCAGGATCTCGTGAGCCATAAACGTCACGACCACCGGCAATCGTCGCAAGCAGCTTTTCAAACGGTGGGACGAGATGGGCCTCATCGAGCACTACGAGAGTATCCGCGCCAAGCAGACCAGCGTGATACGGTCGCATCTTGCGCGATGTACCGTAACCCTCGAAGAGAAGTCGGGAGCCAATCATGTCGATCGTGCCAACGATGATCGCTGGCGAAGCCGGGTCTTCAAGCCACTCTTTGTTGTCGATGTGCTGTCCGCGCAACGTCGAAATCGGCAGTGAGCGGGATTCCAAACCGAGCGCTCGCTTCAATCTCTCATTGCTGTCAACGAATCCGCGAATCCTCATAGCCACATCGGTTGCTTGATCGACCACCGCCCGACGATCAACGACGTAAACCAGTCGGCGCGGTAGAGCCGCGCAGACTGCTCGGCCAAGAAGCCAGATCGGCATAACCGATGTCTTGCCGAGGCCCGTCGGCAGGTCACAAGACGATGGAATGTTGTCCGGCCGGTCGGAAATGAATCGCTGATAAAGCGCCTCCTGCCACGGAAATGGCGGATCGCCAGTGAGTTCTCGAAAGTCATCGCTGAAGCTCATGGTGATGCCTACTGAATTTCTCTGATGCACTCGCGGCGATTCCAACATCGTTACCGCCGAACAGCAAGCGACGGAGGACGATGTTCTATGAGGTCACATTTTCTGAATGGCTGTTGTGGCCGATCTCCTGACCGAGCCATCCACCGCAGCGGATTGACCGAGGGTCTCCCTGTTTGCGGGGAGACCTTCGGTCGGAATGAAGTGGCTCGGTCGGGAGACCGGCCACAACCGAAATCTTCAGGGCCACAACCGGGATTCGTTCGTAGCCGAAATCGTGAGATTTCGGTGGCTTGTCGCGCGATGTCCGAAGTCTCACGACTTCGGCTACGGGCGGGATCTTCATGGTTCGGACTCCTGAATCAATCTGGGATCATTGGTCGGAGTTGCGCGGCGCGTGGGTCGGCGGTGTCACGTCGCAGAGTCACTGTCGCGAAGTTCCAGTTCAGCTTCGATCTCCTCGATGCTTGGCAGGCTGCCCTTCAGTGGTTCGGGGAGCGAATGCACCAGCTTGGTTTGCCACTCGGCCACGCCGATCGGTTTGGCGATGTCTCGCAGAGCGTATTCCGCCGTGATCCGGTCGCGGGTCTTGCACAAGACGAGACCGATGGACGGGGCGTCGTCTGGGTGACGCATTTGCGAGTCCACCGCCGACAAATAGAAGTTCATCTTCCCGGCGTCTTCCGGTGTGAACTTTCTCATCTTCAAGTCGATGACGACGAAGCTCCGCAGCTTGAGGTGATAGAACAACAGGTCGATGTAGAAGTCGTCCTCACCCACAACCAGAGGCACTTGCCGACCGACGAATGCGAACCCAGCGCCCATCTCCAGCAAGAACTTTTGGATGTGGTCTACCAGCCCCGTTTCCAGATCGCGTTCGATGGCCTCGTCATGCAGCGTCAGGAAGTCGAAGAGGTACGGATCCTTCAACACCTGCTGTGCGAGGTCTGACTGCGGCGTGGGCAACGTCGCCGTGAAGTTGCTGACGGCCTTCCCCTGCCGCCCGAAGAGATCGCTTTCAATCTGCATCGTCAGGACTGCACGACTCCAACCATGTTCGAGAGTCTTGGCGGCGTACCAGAGCCGCTCGTCGCGGTCCTTCAGCTTTTGGAAGATCGTGACATTGTGACCCCACGGGATTTCTGCCACAGGCTGTGGCAGAATTGTGGCCGTCATGTCTGTCGCCGCTGGTGACGGAGGAGTTTCGGCGACCGGGGCGGGGTCTCCAAAAGCCTGCCGTCGTGCGGGAGCTGAATCTCGAACGCCAATTTGTCGCACAGGCTGTGCGACTTTTGGGGCGACAGGAATTTGTCGCACAGCTTGTGCGACAAATTCGACTGACGGGCCATAGGCCAGAAAAAACGCTCGCATCCGGAAGACATTCGATCGAGAGAATCCGCCCATTCCCGGAAAAGCCGCCCGCATATCGTCGGCGAGTCGCTCGACCGTCGCCCGTCCCCAACCGGAGTGCTCCTGTCGTTCAACGATTTGGCGGCCGATGTCCCAGTAGAGCACGATCAGCTCGCGGTTCACTGACAGCATCGCCTTCGTCTGCGACTGCCGAACGCGGGACTTCAGCGATTCCAGGAACTCGACGTAATCCGAAGGCAGCCCCAATCGCACCGCCGCAGCGGTTTTTTTCTGACCAGCCATTACGCCCTCTCGCTTTCCGGTGAGTTCTCGAAAGTCATCGCTGAGACTCATGGTGATTCCTGTCAGACACACAAACCGTGGTGCAGCATCTCAATGCTGAATCTGGTGAACAGCAAGCGGCGGCGGACGATGTTCTCTGAGGTCACAATTTCTGAATGGCTGTTGTGGCCGGTCTCGTGACTGAGCCATCCGCCGTGGCGGATTGATCGCAGGTCTCCCTGTTTGCGGGGAGACCTTCGGTCGGAATGAAGTGGCTCGGTCGGGAGACTGGCCGCAATCGAAATCTTCAGGGCCATAACCGGGATCTTCATGGTTCGCTCTCCTGCGGCATGGGCAGGCGGGCGAGGCGTTGTTCGAGGAGGTGTTCGTCGGGGAGGACGGTCTGATAAGTGGCGATGCCGATCTTTCTGGCCGCCGCGGTGAGGGCGAGGCGGACTTGAGCGTGGTCGGCCGTCTTGCAGAGCACCAAGCCGATCGACGGGTTCTCGTGCGGCAGGCGAAGCTGTTCGTCGAGAGCGGCACAATAAAACTGGCTTTTGTGGTAGCCGAAGTCGTGAGACTTCGGACATCGTCGGTTGCATCCGAACTCTCACGAGTTCGGCTACGGCCAAGAAGTTCTTGCCGCGTCACCGAGACCAAACACTGCAAGCGGCGATGGAAGAAAACGAGGTCGATGTAAAACGTGTCGTTGCCGACCTTCAGTGGGTATTCCTCGCCGACGAACGTGAGGTCACGTCCGAATTCCAGAAAGAAGTCGCGCAGGTTGGAAAGGATCGCCTTTCGTAGTTCGCGTTCGGAATGCTCTTCAGCCAAGCCGAGGAACTCGAGGATGTAGTGATCCTTGAACGGCAAGAGGTCGCCTTGCTCGGCTTGGGCGGGCAGGCATTTTTCGGGATCGCGTTTGACCGAGACGTAACGCAGAAAGAGTCCCGAGTCGATCTGTCGGCGGAGTTCGCGGACCGACCAGCGCTCGCGAGCGGACATGGCCAAGTAGAAATAGCGTTCATCCGCGCGTTCGCTGGCGGCCAGAATCATTCGATGTTGAGACCAACTCAGTGAGCCAATCAGACTCGCCAATTCGGAGTTTTGAAATTGTGGCGACAGTGTGCCCAGTTTTGTGGTTGCGGTCGCCATGACTGGCAATTCTGGGCACGCTGTGCCCAGTTGTTGCGTGGTCTTTCTCCGTCCTGGTGGCCGTGGGCGCGAGTCGTTTGTCAGCCAGTCATCAATGCTGCGACAGGACGAGACGAACTTCCGCATGCGCCCCAGCCGATCCAGCTAAATGACGGCGTTGTCTCGCGTTTGCTCAACGAGCGTTCGCATCGGCAGGCAGTAGACCGGTCGGCGAGGCGTGGACTCCGGCTGTGTGCGTCGGCGGTACAGCCAGCCGAGGATCGCGGTCGCGGTCTTGCCGACTCCGGTGGGTACGTTGAGCAATTCCGGGAGTTCGCTGTTTTCCGCGAACGCACGCTGATACGGGTAACAATTGCGTTCCGTTGCCTGGTTGAAAAAATCTCGAAAGTCGTCGTGGAAACTCATGGTGATCCTACGTGAGTTCGCGAGCGGCAATTTTGCCTGGCCCACACTAACCCGAAGCGCCAGCGAGGGCGGGCGCTCCACGAG
>JAYVSP010000034.1:0-9403 GCA_043775215.1 Planctomyces sp.
TGTTAATCGCTCCGTGTTAATCGCGCTGCGACAAGGATCGCCTCAATCATTCCGGTCGGGTCGGCAGGGCGTTGGCCGGCGATGTCGAACGCGGTGCCATGGCTGGGACTAGTGCGGATGATCGGCAGTCCGAGCGTCACGTTAACTGCCGTCTGAAATCCGAGCAGTTTGAAGGCGATGTGACCTTGGTCGTGATACATCGCGACCACGGCATCGAACTCCCCAGCCGCCGCGCGGCGGAAGAGCGTATCGGCGGGAAGTGGTCCGGTGACGGACGACAGGCCTCGTCCACAAACGGCATGGACGGCGGGCGCGATGAGCCGCGATTCCTCGTCGCCGAAGAGTCCCTCTTCGCCCGCATGGGGGTTCAAGGCACAGACCGCGATGCGCGGAGTGGGGCAGCCGATGCGATTCATGAAGCCGTTGATGAGTTCAATCTTCTCGATGACTCCGGCCATCGTGATCAACTCGGGCACGCTGCGCAGCGACGTGTGCAGCGTGACGTGGACAACTCCCAGGCCATGAGGCGATTTTACGGCATTGCCGCGCGGCAGGTAGAGCATCATGCCGAAATCGCGCACGCCGCAGACTTCGGCGAGGATTTCCGTGTGTCCGGGATAATGATGGCCGCCGAGATGCAACGCAGCCTTGCTGAGCGGTGCCGTCGTGATGGCGTGGAAGGTGCCGTTGAGCGTCTCGCGCGCGGCGGCGATGAGATATTCGTAAGCCGCATGTCCCGCGCGCGCGTCGTTTTGGCCAAGCGGCACATCGACGACGTCGCTCTGTGCGGTCGGCGGATTCCAGCACGCGATTTGATCGGTGGGAATCGTCGCGTCCGGCTGCGACAGTTCCGCGACTTCGGCTATTGCGCCGGCCAACGAGACGGTTCGGCGCACGATCTCCGGATGGCCAATCACGATCGGTTGGCAGACACCGCGAACTCGGTCGGCGAGGCACGCACGCACAACGACTTCGGGGCCAATCCCGGCGACGTCTCCAAGTGTCAGGGCAATCTTCGGAAGGAATGGAACAAAATTGGTCATGGGTTAATGATCGTTGGTCATTGGTCATTGGGCTTGTCAGATGACCAATGATCAATTTCAGGACAACGTCTCATAGACTTCGGCTCGGTCGAGCGGGATGCCATTGCGGTCTTTGTTCGAGAGGACCGGTTCGCCGGTCAGCGGCCATTCGATGCCGATGGCGGGGTCATTCCAAAGCAGCGATCGTTCGTGCTCCGGAAAATAATAGTCGGTGCATTTGTAGCTGAAATCAGCGGTCTCGCTCAGCACGCAAAAACCGTGAGCACACCCCGGCGGCACAAACACCTGACGACAACTTTCTTCACTCAGTTCAAAGCCAAGCCAGCGACCGAACGTGGGCGAAAGCTTGCGCAAATCGACCACGACGTCGAAGATTTTCCCTTGCAGCACTTGGACCAGCTTTCCTTGCGGGTGCTGAATCTGATAGTGCAGTCCGCGCAGGATGCCTTGGGATGAACGGGAATAGTTGTCCTGAACGAACTCGCCGGGCAGCCCGGCGTCGCGGTAGCGCTGCTGCTGAAAGGTTTCCAGAAAGAAGCCGCGTGGGTCTCGGAAGACTTTCGGCTGAATCAGCAGCAGGCCGGGGATGACTGTGGTTTCGACGTTCATGGTTTGAAATCCCAATTTCCAAATCCCAATTTCCAAATCCCAATTTCCAACGAAATTACATTCTCAATTCTCAGGCACTTTCCACACAAGTTCGACATGTGTCGGTGCGGGAAGTTTTCGTTTGGAATTGTGGAATTTCATTGGACATTGGGTTTTGGACATTGGGATTTTGATAAGACTGCCGACCATTCTGCTGGCGACAACAACAGAGCGTCATCGGCCAGCATGACCGGTATGTCGTCCTTCACCGTGAATCGCAGGCGGCAATCCGCCGACTGACACACGAAGCTGTGTCCGTCGACTACGAACTTCGAGTGGCAAACGGGACAGACAAGAATCTGAGCGAATTGCGAGAGATCAATCGTGACGTTCGTGATCAAATCAAACTTCCTCAGAATCCGCGGAGGGCGCGGATGTCGTCGAATGTGCGGAGTTGATAGCCGATTTGGACATAGTCCAGCAATCGGCAGAGCGATCGCACGGCGACGCCCAACCCGTCGGGGCCGCTGAAGCCGCCGAACTGGCCGCCTCCTTTGAGGTGCGGTTCCACTTCCAGATAAAAGCCGGGGGCTCCCAGTGATTTGATCCGTTTTTCGAGCTTCGGCAGATTGTCGCGCAGGTCTTTGAGCACCAGATCGTGTCCGCCATCCCCGCGATCGCACGGGACGAAGTTCTTCAAGCGTTCCTCGTCCACCGCGCCGGTCCAGGTTAATGTCGATTCGATCTTGTAGTCCTTGATGTGCATCCAGCCGAGGTAGTCGCGCATCTCCAGATATTCTTGGTAGCACTGCATCGCGTTCTTGTTCTGACAGGCGACATTGCCGCCGTCAAAAATCAGCAGCATGTTTTTGCGTTTCACCGCGCGAGCCAACTTGGCCATCATCGCGCCGGAATCTCCCATCAGATTCGGTTCGATCTCCAAACCGTAGACCAGTCCTTCTTTCGCGCAGAGGTCGGCGATCTGGCCGATCTGATCAACAGCTTGTGAGAAGTACGCTTTTGGGTCTTCGCCACGCGGCGGGTAAAACGAAAAGCCGCGAATCAGGCGTGTGTCCAAGGCGGCCGCGGCGATGATCGTCGCGGCGACTTCGGTTTTGAGGTACTCCTTGAACGGCACGAACTTGTTGTGCGAGCCGTCCTCTTTGTCTTTCAGCTTCACCTTGCCGATGCGCGATCCAATGCTCGTGACGCGGACGCCGTATTCCGTGTGCAGTTTGGCGAGCGTCTGGTGCTCCGCCTTGTTGAGCATGACGACGTGCTTCACCTCACCGGTCGAATTCACATCGACGAATCGTGGGCTGTAGTGCTTCAAGCCGACTGCGGCGAGGGCAGAGAGTTGTTCCAATGCGGTCTTGCGATTCGCGGCCTCGTCAGCAAAGGCACTCAAGACAACTTGTGGCACGGACGACATGCGGGACTCCGGAACCTGAGAGATTTTCAACGCAAAGACGCAGAGGCGCAAAGAAACAAGAAGTATTGCCTCACCGTTATTCCGTGATTTTTTGCGTCTCTGCGTCTTTGCGTTGAAAAACTTAGCCAAAAACCGTTCAGTCTGTGAAACTACTTCTTCGCAAACTTGGCCACCGGCAACTTGATCGGGGCGACCTTGTTCTCGCCGGCCTTGATCGTGACCTTCCACTCTTTGTCGATATAGAAGCCGCTGCCAAATTCGTGCCAGACACGAAATTCATGGTCCCCGACGGGGAGTTTCGGGATCGTGAACTTGCCGTCCGCATCGGTGATCGCGCCGTAAGGATGATCCAGAATCAGCCACCACGCACTCATCCAGGCATGGATGTCGCATTTCACCTGCATCGGCAGACGCTCGGCCCCGGCGGCAAATTTGACTTCGATCCCCTTCTTGTCGTTGCCGGTGAGGATGACGTTCAACGGCTGATTGCGGATCGGGGACGTACGCGTGTTGTGATTGAACGAATCACTGGAAATCACCTGCACCGTCTGATCGGTTCGCACGAAGAGGCCATGCGGCTTGAACGCGCATTTCTCTTGATCAAGAACGATCGTCTTCTCCTTGGACTCTTTGAGATCGGGATGCACTTTCTTGGGCTTGTTCTTTTCATTCGGGAAAATAAAGACGTAGCGAATGCCTTTATTGTCGGTGTTCACGACGAGTTCTTCGCTCTTCACCTTTCCGGCACAGAGCGCCTCTTTGCTGGCGTCGATCTCTTCGACGGCGGGGATGTCGCCGTCCAAAATGAACTGGCCGGACAGATCGCCCCAATCTTTGTCGGCGGCTGTCGGTGCGGCTCCGGTCGTCGAGGTCTCGGTGACATCCACGCTGACCAGCAGGTCATCCGTCGGCGCGGCTGACGACCGTGGCCGAGCGGTTGAGGTGGCGGAAAGCCCTTCGGAAGCTGTGGTCAGCGCGAGCGAATTGCCGCAACCCACGCAAGAACATACGAAGGCCAACATTCCGCAGAGGCCGATGGCTCGGCCGAGAAACGATTTGGATTTCATGGTGTCATCCTCGTGAAGTGAGAGAAACCGGTCAGGCGTTTCGCCGTCGACCAAGGCTCGGTCAGACCGGGCACCTCGGCGGTGAGCAGAAACAAATTAACGAACCGGCCTCTTGAGTGCGACTCTCAAATCACTGGCATCGTTCCGTGGGATGGAATCATCGGCTGGCCGTCGGCAGAATGTCTCTGGCTGCTTGCTCCGTCGTGTTGGCCCGGATTATTCATGGCTCCACACCAACCCGACGCGCCAGCGAGGGCTTCGTCACGATTGGGCCTCGCTGGCGCGTCGGGTTAGTGTGGGGCACCTCAATTGCACTTCCAGGAACCTTGCCATGCCGACTTTGGAACATCCGCGTGACGAACTCTTGCGAACGATGGAGCGCATTTATCGTTTGCGGATGACGACGACATCGGGCGGCAACCTCTCGATTCGTGACGACAATGGCGACATCTGGATTACACCAGCACGGTTGGATAAAGGGAGCCTGCGGCGCGATGATGTCGTGCGCGTGCGGTCGGACGGATCTGTCGAAGGAGCACATCGGCCCTCGTCCGAATTGCCGTTTCATCAGGCGATATACGCGGCGCGGCCGGACCTGAAAGCCATTGTGCATGCTCATCCGGTGGCCTTGGTGGCATTTAGCATTTGCCGGAAAGTGCCCGACACGCGATTGCTGCATCAGTCATGGCGGATTTGCGGCTCGGCGGGCTTCGCTCCGTATGCGTTACCAGGGAGTGCGGCACTCGGACAAAACATCGCCGCCACGTTTTCGCGCGGCAGCAATTGCGTCGTGTTGGAGAATCACGGCGTCGTCACGGGTGGTGATTCCTTGCAAGTCGCATTTGAGCGATTCGAGACGCTGGAGTTCACCGCCAAGACCTGGCTCAAAGCGGCGCAGCTCGGAGTGCCTCGGACTCTCGATGAAGCCGCGCTGGCCTTACAACCGCAGGTAACGGCTGGAACGTTGCGGAGCGCGCGTGCCGCTACCAGCCTAGAAAAAGAACTACGGCGGCAAATCCGCGAGTTTGTTCGGCGCAGTTACCAGCAGCGGCTGATGATCAGCACCGAAGGAGCATTGTCCGCGCGGCTAGCCGAAGATGCTTTTGTGATCACGCCTCATGGCGTCGATCGCAGTCGGCTGGAGATCGAAGATCTTGTGCTGGTCCAGAACAGCGAACCCGAGCCGGGCAAAACACCGAGTTCCTCGACGGCCAGTCATCGTGCAATCTACCAGCGACAACCAAACCTGCAAGCAATCATCAACGCCTATCCGGTCAACGCAACGGCGTTCAGCGTCACGGACTCGGTGCTCGATTCGCGGACGATTCCCGAAAGTTACCTATTTCTACGCGACGTGCAGCGATCCCCATTTGGCGTTCGCGTCGGCGACGGTCGCGATTTGGCCGGACATCTGACATTGGAGAACCCGATCATGCTGCTGGACAACGACGGCGTGATGGTCGTGGGGACCAGCGTGCTGGATGTCTTCGACCGTCTGGAAGTTCTGGAATCCACAGCCGAAGCGATGATCAACAGCCGCGTACTCGGTCCCCTGGTCCCGATGTCGGACGCCGTGATTGAAGAACTCAAGCGAGCGTTCTTCGGGTGAAGTCGCCAGCGAGGGGGTCGGGAGTCTTTTTCAACTCAGCGATATCGCGGCACGACTTACGAAGCTGTTTGACGCCGAGCTGAAAAAGACTCCCGACCCCTTGGTCCACAATGCCGCGCGATGGCTCAACCTGGAATCGCCGCGATGTTCGCTTGCAGGTGATCCAGACTCAGGCCGCCGACAATCAGGCTGCCGATAGCAAGATTCGACAGCACGAATCGAATGGCCTCGGCCGCTGGCAAATGTCCGGAGGCAAGTCCCTTCTTGACGACAACTCCAAGGCCACAACTCGCCGATAACGCGATCACTTCTTCATGCGACTTGTCTTGCAGGTGATATTCAACCATGACGGCATCCGCCCACGCCAACGCCTCCGTGGCGCCGGCGGGGGTCTTCCCGGAAAAGCCAATGCACCGAACGTAGCCCGCGTGCTTCAGTTTCTGCAAAGTGGGGATCAAGTCTGTCTGCTGCTGAATCGCCAGGTCATCGCCGTTGGAGTGGACCCAAACGATGTCGAGCGTTTCGGTTCGCAGTCGGCGCAAGCTTTCGGCCAGGCTGGCTCGCACGCCGAGGCCGGTAAAATCGTATTGCGACTCGCCGTTGACGAACCGCTCACCGACTTTGGTCGAGAGCACGAACTCACTGCGGCGGTGCGATAGAAACTGACCGATCCGCTCTTCGCTTCGGCCATAGGCCGGCGCGGTGTCGATCAGATTGATGCCGGAATCCAGAACACCATTCAACAACCGCTCGACTGCCGCGTCATCGGGCAAATCATAGGATTGCGGATATTTGATCTTTTCATTCCGCCCAATCTTGAACGCACCGAATCCCAGCGGTGAGACATCGAGTCCCGTTTTTCCGAGCGGTCGCAGATTCATCAGCCAAGTTCCAAGACGCAGATCATCGTGCGGGTCAATCCACGTACAGGAACTCATTGGAGTTCAACAGCACATGGCAGAAATCGATCAATACGGCTGATGCCGCAGCAGCATTCTGAGCGGCTTGACGATTGAGAAATTCGACCGCCGCGGCGAGTTCGGCGGCCGTCGGCTCACGACCGAAGGCCAAGCGATATGCCACTGTGATTTGCGATTCCCGCTCTTTACCTCCTTCGGCCTTCACGCGGCGAGCGAACTCGGCGGCGTGCGACAGCGAGGACTTACTGTTGATCATCAGCAGGGCCTGAGTCGGCGTCGTGGTGACGTTGCGTTCGGCGGTGCTGGAAAAACCGTCCGCCGCGTCGAAGACATCTAACAGCGGATCGGGCGAGTTGCGGCGCTGTTCTGTGTAGATCGAGCGTCTGGGCTTCGAAGCCGGAACACTCGGCCCGCTCGCGTCGCGATCGAGCTCGCCAGAAACATTCAGCATTGCGTCCCGAATCTGCTCGGCGTCGAGTCGGCGAATGTTCGCTCGCCACAGCAAACGATTGGCCGGGTCTTTCAAAGCCTGTTTGTCGGCGTCGGCATGAAACGCGGATTGCCGGTACGTTGCCGATGTGACAATCAAGCGGTGCAACGATTTGATCGACCAGGGAGTGATTTGAGATTTGAAATTTGAGTTTTGAGATTGGTGATTCGCAATGCTGGCGAATCCAGCAGCTAGCCAATCGAGCAACTCCGGATGGCTCGGCGATTCACCCAGGCGGCCGAAGTCGCTCGACGTTGCGACCAGTCCTTTGCCGAAGTGATACTGCCAAATTCGATTGACCATCACACGAGCGGTCAGCGGATTTTCCGGCGACGTCAGCCAGCGAGCCAACGCCGTGCGACGGCCGGTTGAGTTCGGAGCACTCGGCAGCGAGACGACCTTCGCGGGCTTGGAATCTATTACCGAGAGCAAACCGGGCGCGATGTCCGTCTCCGACTTATCACCGGGCACAATCATCGGGGGAGCAACCGGGCCAACATCGGCGACCGAATACCCAATCGGTAGTGAAGCCGGCTTGATGTCGTCGAAGCTCTTCAACTCGGCCTGCAATTCATCCCACTTCTTCTTTTCCTCAGCCTGGAGCTTGGTGCCGATCGCAGCGTGCTCGTACTTCACTTGCTGGTACGCGAGGTAATAAAGTTGTTGCTCGTGCGGCGAGAGTTGGCTCGCATCGTCAACCCGCAAGAGCGCCTGAATCTCTTTCGGGAATTTGCCGATCGCTCCCGCCGCGAGCTTTTTCAACTGCGGCTGTTCGAGTTCCGCCAGCTTGGCCCGAATGTCTGCGGTCTTCACTTCCCACTCGGCAAGTTTTGCCTTGTGAGCCTCGATCTCGGCCCGCGGCGCAAACGGCCGGTCGTCTTGCGGCATGATGCCCGCGAAGAAAGCACGCAGACGGAAGTAATCCTTCTGTAAGATCGGATCGAACTTGTGGTCGTGACAGCGAGCACAGCCCATCCCCAGACCGAGGAACACGTCGCCGGTCACGTCGGTGATGTCGTTCAGGATCTCGTTCCACTGCTGCTTCGCGTCGCGCTGGTTGTATTCATAAAGGTACAGACGCAAATAACCGGTCGCGGCGAGTGCTTCCGGATTGTCCGGATCGATTTCGTCACCGGCGATTTGCTCGTGAGTAAACTGATCGAACGGTTTGTCGTTTTGGAATGAGCGAACAACGTAATCCCGATATCGCCACGCATGAGGCCGATAATCATCTTTGCGATATCCATCGGACTCGGCATATCGCACCAGATCGAGCCAGTGCCGCGCCCACCGCTCGCCATATGCGGGACTTTCGAGCAACCGCTCGACGAGCCGATCATAGGCATCAGCTCGAGTGTCGGTTTCAAACTCGGCGATTTCGACAGGAGTCGGCGGCAGCCCAGTGAGGTCAAACGTCAGCCGCCGAATCAGCGTGCGGCGATCTGCCTCGGGAGCGGGGGACATGCCTTCGGCCTTGAGGCGCGTGACGATGAAGACGTCGATCGGATTGCGCGGCCATGTGGGCGCGAGTTGCAAGCTGGAAGCTTGCACTACGGGATCGCGAATCGGCTGAAACGCCCAATACTGTCGGTCGGCTTCGGTGATTCGTTGACCGCTCGGCTCGAGTACTTTCGATTTGCCGTCAAGCAGTGGCCACGGCAGGCCGCGACGAACCCACTCGGTGAGTGCGTCGATCTCGTTGTCTTTGAGCGGTGCATCCGGCGGCATTTCCAATGATTGCCGATTGATCGCGTCGACCAGCAGACTTTCCGCCGGCTTGCCGCTGACCACCACCGGTCCGCTCTCGCCACCAGCCAGAACTGCCTCGCGCGAATCGAGCCGCAACTTTCCCTTTTGCTGAGCCGCCCCATGGCACTTCACGCACCGAGCGACCAGCACCGGCCGCACTTTGGTCTCGAAGAACTTGAGGTCTTCGGCACTCACAGGCGTCTCGGCCGCCGGGACGCTTGCCATATTCCACAGCAAACCAACACTGGCAGCCGCCGCGAAAAACATTGCTGATGCAAAACGGTTCATGAGACACAGCCCTCGAAGTGTCGCCGCATGATATCGACACGATGCTCCGCTCCCAACAGGTCCAGAGATCTCCTCGGCTCATTGTGCCTGCGTCAGATAAAGTTTAGCCGCCGTCAGCCCCCCGGACGGAACACAAGTGTGGTTCTGGCCCAACGGGCCAAGACTCGGCAGCCCAGGGCAACGCCCTGGGTTTGATGGCGTCGAAAACGGTAAGCCC
>JAYVSP010000035.1:0-2946 GCA_043775215.1 Planctomyces sp.
TGGGCTATCGAGTTTTTGCCCTTTGGGCCAGGTCAACAGCGCAACTTCAAAACTGGCGCTTCGGGTTAGTGTAGGCTGCCAGGATTTGTGGGCACACCCTTCGGGTTTGATGCCGATGCCCGTGTCCGCGACTTCGATTTGGAAGCGGTCTTTGCCGAGCGGGCGGGCGACGATTTCTACTCGGCCCCCGTCGTCGGTGAATTTGATCGCATTCGAGAGCAAGTTGTAGAGCACCTGCTTGAGCTTCTGTTGGTCGAGAGTCACGGCAGGCAGACAGCTCCGGTGCGATGTCGGTGCGGACGATGATTTGCTTCTTGGTAGCGATGGCTCGGACAACGGCGTTGACTTCGTCGATCGCCTTCCGCAGCAAGAACGTTTCTGGATTGAGTTCCATCTTGCCGGATTCGATTTTCGCCAAGTCCAGTACATCGTTGATGAGCTGTAACAGATGCAAACCGCTGTTGAGGATGTCTGTCATATGTGAGTCATTTTCAGCGACAGGCTTCGGCCACGGATGACCGTTGCATTCGGTTTGACCGATTCGAGCGTTATCGAGCAGCGCCGGCAATGTTGCTCAAATGCCACAGAGCCAGTCGCCGTGACCTAGGATTGCAAGCCCGACTGAACTCCCCCACCGAACCTGTGCCGGTGGAGTCATGCCTTATGGCTATCAGGTAGCAACAAGGCATTTAACCACCGACGCAGGGTCGGTGGGGGAGTTTTCGGGGCGCGATCCCCTTCGCTTGTGGAGTACACCCGATGACGACCCCTGAAAAAACTCGCGGCGCGAGTTGGTGTTTTTGCTCGACAATCTTTGTTAGCGCGTTTTTGATCTTTCAGGTTCAGCCACTGATCAGCAAGTACATCTTGCCGTGGTTTGGTGGCACTCCCGGTGTGTGGTCGGCATGCATGTTGTTCTTTCAGACATTGCTCTTCGCAGGCTATGCCTATGCCCACTTCAGCATTCGCCGGTTCCGTCCGGCGGTGCAAGCCCTCACGCATCTGACGCTGCTGGCCGTGGCCATGCTGTGTCTGCCGATTACCCCAAATTCCGGATGGAAACCGACCGGGCACGACGAACCGACATGGCAAATCCTCGGAATGTTGCTGGCCAGCGTGGGGCTTCCGTACTTCGTGCTGTCGTCGACCGGACCGCTGTTGCAAGCCTGGTTCAACCGCGCGCAGCCTGAGGCGTCACCGTATCGGCTGTATGCGCTTTCCAATATCGGCTCCGTGCTGGGTCTGATCAGTTACCCGTTTCTCGTCGAACCGCTGTGGACGACCGAGACTCAGGCACGGTTCTGGTCCGCCGGTTTCATCCTGTTTGCGTTGACCTGCGGCTGGTGCGCAGTCCGAGCGTGGAAATGTAACCCCAGCCCTTGTGGCCTGGATTCACAAAACAACGACTGCTCGATCGAGCCACAAGGGCTGGCGCCGCAGCGACAAGACAAGCTGCTGTGGTTTGGTTTGAGTGCCTGTGCCTCGACGATGCTGTTGGCGACGACGAATCAAGTTTGTCTGGACGTGGCAGTCATCCCATTCCTGTGGGTGTTGCCGCTGTCGCTGTATCTGCTGTCGTTCATTTTGGTATTCGATCACGAGCGGTGGTATCCGCAGCGCACCTTCACGATTGCGATGACGGTGTCGGTCACGTGCGTCATGCTCGTGACGTTTCAATCGGTACAGATCTCAATCCTGCGGCAGTTGATTGTGCATTTCGGCACTCTCTTTTTCTGTTGCATGGTGTGTCACGGTGAGTTGGTGAAGCTGAAGCCCGAACCCCGTTTCTTGACTTCGTTTTATTTGGCGACAGCCGCGGGAGGGGCCGCGGGAGGACTGTTTGTCGGCTTGCTGGCTCCCGTCTTGTTTGAGCGGCTCATTGAATTACAGATCGGATTGATCGGTTGCTGTCTGTTCATTTTGGGTGCGCACTTCCGCGATCGCTGCGGCATGTTGTCGCGCAGGCCGATGTGGACTTGGACCTGCTTGCTCGTGTCGGTCCTGGGACTGGTGCGGTTGCTGAACTCGACCGAAGCTTCGCAATCGGAGGTGGCCATCAGCCGCAATTTCTTTGGCGTGTTGCGAGTGCTGGAAGAGCACCGTGATGATCCTCAGCAACACACGCGAACGATGGTCCACGGGCGGACGCAGCACGGTCGTCAGTTCATGGCGGCGGAGAAGCGGCATCTGCCGACGACCTACTACGGCGAGACAACCGGCGTCGGTTTGGCCATGCGTCATCTGCCGCGAACAGGCGGCGGCATTCGAGGCGGATTGGTCGGACTCGGTGTCGGGACATTGGCAGCCTATGGACAATCCGGCGACGTTTTCCGGTTCTACGAGATCGACCCGGATGTGCTGCGGCTGGCACGTGAGCACTTCACATTTCTCAGCGACAGTCCGGCCACGGTCGATGTCGTATTGGGTGACGCGCGATTGGCCTTGGAGCGTGAAGAATCGCAGCAATATGACATCCTGGTTCTGGACGCCTTCAGCAGCGATGCCATTCCCGTGCATCTGCTGACTCGCGAGGCGATGGCCATCTATTCGCGGCATCTGCGTCCCAACGGAGTCCTGGCGATCCATATTTCCAACCGCTTCTTCGATCTGCAGCCGATTGTCGCACGTCTGGGTCACGAGTTCGGATTTCGAGCGGAGAAGATCGCATCTCGCGCCGATGACGCCCGCAGCCAATTTGTATCCGACTGGATGCTGCTCAGCCGATGCGACGACTTCTGGAACATCCCCGATGTTCAGCGTGCCCTCGCGCCATCGCCGGTCTCTCAGAAGACTCAGGCTCCGGCTCCGCTGTGGACCGATCAGTTCAGCAATCTCATTGGTATTCTGAGATAATGTTCCAGGGATTGCAGTGACGTCGTGCAGCCGGTTGAATCTCGGTGATCGCCAATTGCTGATTTTGGTGGCATCAATATCATTGAGACTCAG
>JAYVSP010000036.1:0-5596 GCA_043775215.1 Planctomyces sp.
ATTCTTCGTGCGGGCGAGATTGAGAGATGTTTAACCGCAACGCCATCGGCGTGCGCGAGTCGTATCCACCGCGCCCACGCCGATGGCGTTGGGGTTAAATAAAGCATCAATCTCGCCCCTGCGGGGATTAACATCCCCCGCTCGCCTGAGGCCGTTGATTCCTGGAGCGGATGCCACCGGCTAGACTTCGCTGGACCATAGGTCAGCGAAGCAAAACAGGTCAAGAACGGGTCAACCAGATGCATGCCACCGCGTTTCTCAAAGCTCCGGCGAAAAGCCCGCTGGGAGCCATCGTCGTCTTGTCAGGGAGCGAGCGTTCTTTGAAGCTCGACGCTCTTTCTGCGCTGGCCCAGCTTGTATTCGGCGAGGATGCGGAAGGCTCGTTGATCACCAAATACAATGGCAAAGAGATCGACTGGAAGAGCGTGCGGGACGAACTGTTGACGGTTTCGATGTGGGGAGATCGCCGCGTCGTACTCGTGGAAAACGCGGACGAATCTGGGAGATCTCGCAAGAAGAACACTGGCGACGACGATTCCACGGACGGAGACGACCTTCCTAAGAATTTCATTTCCGCCAACCGTGATTCGCTCGAAAAGTATCTGGTGAAGCCGTCGAAAAATGCATTGCTGATCTTGGATGTCAGTTCGTTTCCCAAAACCACCAAGCTGTTCAAAGCGGTCGACAAGGTCGGGTTGCTCATTGAATGCACGGAACTGCAAGGAGCGGAACTCACACGCTGGATTCAAACGACAGTTCACGAGCGGTTTGGCAAACAGATCACGCGCGACGCGGCGATGCTGCTGCCGGAAATGGCCGGCACGCACCTCGGCCTGTTGGAGCAAGAACTCGAAAAACTAGCGGCATACGCCGGCCAGCGGGCTGAGATCGAAGGCGAGGACGTTCGCAAAATCGTCGGCGGCTGGAAGGCCGAGACAACTTGGACAATGCTCAACGCGCTGCGAGATGGCCAATTGGGCTTCGCTTTGACCTGCTTGGACAAGCTGCTGATCGCAGGCGAACCGGTTCCGAAGCTATTGGGCGGGATCGTGTTCGTCTTCCGCAAACTGGCGGTCGCCACCGAACTGGCGCGACAGGGACTGTCGTTATCGTCGGCACTGAGCAAAGCCGGCGTGTTTCCGCGCGACATCCCGCCGGCAGAAAATTATCTCCGCCGATTGGGCCGCTCGCGCGCGGAACACATTCTGCGCTGGTTGCTGGAAACGGATTACAACCTCAAGGGAGGTTCACGCATATCCGATCGACTGCTGCTGGAACAACTCTTCTTGCAGCTCAGCGGCAAATTGGCCGGCTGATTCGCGGACGCGTGGTAGGATCGCCGGAATCGATATTTCTCAGACACCAGCGATTGCAATGCTCAGGCAATTCAAAACGCCCTCCCAGTCACGTTGGCTAAGATGTCCGACGTGCCGCAACGCTGACCTCTGAGTCATTCCAAAATACGAACGAAACGCAGACTCACGTGCAGCCCCGAAGAATGCCAGTCTTGCAAAATGTAATCCGTGGTGGCAGTCGCGGCTGCCGTATTCGTCGTCAGCACCGCCACGATGACGTCCGGTCGTTCTCGGTGGTATTGAACACTCGACACGACGACGACCGGGCGACGCTTGAGCCCCATCGCGCCGGGGAAATCGACCGTGACCACATCACCGGGTTTCGGCATGATTGCTCTCCATGTCGGCCGGCGCTCCCAGCCAGGACGAACGAGTAAAGTCCTCATAATCCTCGTCCGACCAGTTCTCGTTGTAGTCCACGACCGCTTGCGGCGGGATATCCGCCAAAATCAACGACGCCAGCCGCAGTCGATCGGCAACTGCAAGCGGAAGAATAGACTGCTCATAAAACTCCTGAACCGGCATGTGATTCGTTCTCCAGACAAGCGGCGGAGCCGTATCATCGAAACATCGTCCTTGCCAAGTTAGCCCGTCAGAAACTAATCGGCAAGATGCGATTTTGGAGTCCGCATGGCTGCTTGCCCTTATCTTGTCGAGAATCTTGCCTTCGCTACCCAATGGAATCCAGCAGCTTTTGGACGTGGTCGCGCAGTGCCGGGCCATGCTGTGGATCGTGCAATGCGAATTCGAAAAACGCCTGGAAGTAGCTCTCGAAGTTGCCGATGTCGAACCGTTTTTCTTGCGGCGTCAGTTTGACTCCGATGACTTTGCATCCGTCCTTCAGCAGCAGGCGAATCGCGTCGGTCAGTTGAATCTCGCCGCCTCGGCCCGGTTTGGTTTTTGCCAGCGTGTCGAAGATCACTGGGCTGAAGACGTATCTCCCGGCAGCGGCCAACGTGCTGGGAGCCTCGGCGACGCTGGGCTTCTCGATCAGATCGGCCACGTCGAAGACTTCTCCCGGAGCCCCCTTCGGCAGAGCGATACCGAAGTGAACGACCTCCGTCCGAGGCACATCGTCGAACGCCAACACGACGTCGGCCTGTTCGCGTTCAAAAATCTCACTCATGCGAGCAACGTTTTGCGATTGAGCGTGCAGGCCGATGATCGAATCTCCCAACGCGACCACAAACGGCTGCTGGCCGATCATCGGCTTGCCACACAAAACCGCATGGCCCAGTCCGAGTTGCTTACGCTGCCGCGTGTAGAAGTATTCCACGTCCTTCCGCTCGAATTGCAGATCCCGAAGCTGTTCCTCACGCCCTGTCTCGCGGAGGTAGGTGATCAAGGACTCGTCACTATCGAAGTGGTTTTCGATCGACGTTTTTCCCTGGCCCGTAATGAACAAGAGCCGGCGGATGCCCGATTGCACCAGTTCCTCGACAACATATTGGACGACCGGTTTGCGTCCGACGGGAAGCATCTCTTTGGGTTGCGACTTCGTCGCCGGCAACATCCGCGTGCCCCAACCAGCCACCGGAACCAATGCCAAATCGATCATGATTGTCCTCATTGAAAAATCTGATCAAGTACCACACAGCATCTTCGTAGGACGGGCACTCATGCCGGTCATCTGGCGTCGACTGGTATGAGTGCCCGTCCTACAAACCAGTCATCGGATCAGCAGTATGTGTTGCCAACCCAATCCCAGAATACAGGAAACCTCGCTGAGACATGGCCTGTGGGTCATACAGATTGCGGCCGTCGAAGATGACGGGATGCTTCAACTTTTGCTGCATCAGCTCGAAATCCGGAGCGCGGAATTCAATCCATTCGGTGACGATCGCCAGCACATCGGCACCGTTGAGCGTGTCATATTGTTGCTCGCAATAGGTCAGGCGATCGCCATAAAGCTGGCGGACATTCTCTTGAGCCACTGGGTCGTGGACCCGCACGCTGGCTCCGGCTGCCAACAGTCGATCGATTAGGACCAGCGAGGGCGCTTCGCGGATGTCGTCTGTGCCCGGCTTGAACGACAACCCCCAAATCGCCACGGTGCGATCCTGGAAGTCGCCGTTAAAGTGCCGAGACAGTTTTTGAAAGAGCACGTCCTTTTGAGCCTGATTGACTTCGTCGACCGTGCGCATCAACAGCAGTGCCGCTCCATGTTGCTTTGCCACTGAGATCAACGCCTGAACGTCTTTGGGAAAACACGATCCCCCGTAGCCCACTCCCGGGAAAAGAAAGGCAAAACCGATTCTTGGGTCGTACCCAATCCCGTGACGCACCTGATTGATGTCGGCACCCACGTGTTCACACAGATTCGCCATCTCATTGATGAAACTGATTTTCGTGGCCAGCAGGCAGTTGGCCACATACTTCGTCATCTCGGCGCTCTCCCAGTTCATTGCCAGGAACGGGCACTCGCCCAGCAGAAATGGCTCGTAAAGCGTTTTGAGGAAATTCGCGACCTCCGGCCGTAACACACCCACCACGACACGGTCCGGTTTCGTGAAGTCATCAATGGCACAACCTTCTTTCAGGAATTCTGGGTTGGAGGCCACATCGACTTCGCGGCCAGTCCGATCTCGTAAGCGACGCGCGACCTCGCGATTTGTCCCCACCGGAACAGTGCTCTTGATGACCACGATCGTTTGTGGATTCAAGAGCGGTGCCAATTGTTCGATCGCGGACCACAGAATTCGCAAGTCGGCTGCGCCGTCATCCCTCTGCGGCGTACCGACTGCGATCATGACACAATCGGCCGCGGGCACAGTCTCGCTGGCATCGGTCGTGAACCGTAGACGCCCCAACCGCGCGTTCCGTTCGACCAATTCGGCGAGTCCCGGTTCGTAGATGGGAATCTCGCCTCGCTGCAGTGCATGGATCTTTTGGGCATCCACATCCACACAGGTCACGTCGTGGCCGCTCTCGGCGAAGCACGTCCCGGTGACCAGACCGACATAGCCAGTTCCAATGACGGACAACTTCATGAACATCTTCCCGATGTGAGAACGACAATGGTGACATGTCCAATACTGCTCGACACGACGGTTGATAGGGATTTGCGGGCGTCGATGCAATAATCGTTGATCGTGGATTCGCGATGATTACCCCGGCCGTTGCACAGGCTGCCCGCCTGTGTTGTCTGGTTCGACGTAGAGCAGGCGAGCCGCCTACTCTACGTTTTCGGAACCGCTTCGTATCGAAGCACACCCCTCAAATCAGGATTCATCACATGAAGCACCTCTCCGCTCTCATCGTCGCCTTCGCTCTAATCGCCGAGGCGCAGGCTCAGGACGTCAAACGCGACATCCCCTATGCCGATCCGGCGCACGAGCGGCAAGTGCTCGATGTTTATTCGCCCACCGGAGCAAAGAACCTGCCCGTGGTCTTCTGGATTCACGGTGGCGGCTGGCAGGCCGGTGACAAATCCGGTGTCCAACTGAAGCCGCAGTTTTTTGTGGAGAAGGGGTTCGTCTTTGTCTCCACCAATTATCGCCTGCTGCCGAACGTCGATATGGAGACGATCATTCGTGATGTGGCGAAGTCTCTGGGCTGGGTCCACAAGCACATCGCTGAGTATGGTGGCGATTCCAAACGGATTCTTGTCATGGGCCATTCCGCCGGAGCGCAGCTTGCCGCGTTGGTCTGCACCGACGATCGCTATTTGAAGGCCGAAGGAGTTCCGTTCGATGTCCTCAAAGGCTGTGTGCCCGTCGATGGTGACACCTACGACGTGCCGGCCATCATTGAAACAGCGGAGACGCGACGCCGAGTGCATGGTCAGCCGCAGGCACAATTTGGTCACCGTGAGAAGTTTGGCAACACTGCTGAGAAACATCGCGACCTCTCAGCCGTCACGCATGTGGCCAAGGGGAAAGACATCCCGCCATTCCTGATCCTGCACGTCGCCGATCATCCTGACAACGCCGCGCAGGCGCAACGACTCGGTGCCGTACTGAAGGACGCGGGACTTCCCGTCACGGTCTTTGGTGCCAAAGAAACCAATCACACGCGAATCAACGCAGAGCTGGGTATGTCCGACGATCCCTCGACGAAAGCATTGTTCGAGTTCGTCGGCGATGCTTTGAAGAAGTGAGCAATTCGACTTCGCCTAACTTATTCTTCACGCGGGGGAAGAATGATGCTTTGTTTAACCCCAACGCCATCGGCGTGGGCGCGGTGGATACGACTCGCGCACGCCGATGGCGTTGCGGTTAAACATCTCTCAATCTCGCCCG
>JAYVSP010000037.1:0-6659 GCA_043775215.1 Planctomyces sp.
CTCCGTGCGGCAACTGCCATGAGGAGGAAACGATCATGGACTTCGCCACGAAACATCAAGAGTTCGAAAAGCTCAAGAACAAAGTCGAGCACATCGAACAAGAACTCACTCATGCCAACAACGGCCGCATCTGGGAACCGAAAACCTATTTCTGGATGTATCACCTGATTGGGGGATTGCTGTTGGGGGTCATCGGGGCCGGAGCGGCGTTGTTGGTCAACGTGATGCTGGCACCGGCGTTTGGCAAGCATCCGCTGGAGTTGGTGCGCGTGTACCTGACGTTCCCACTGGGAGCACAAGCGTTGAACCTGGCCGATGTTCCCAACGGAGCTCCCGCGATTCGGGATGGAATGATTTTGACGTTCGGTTGTCTGCTGTATCTCGCGACGGGAATGCTGCTGGGGATGCCGACGCATACGGCTATCGCGCGATTGGCACCGGGTGGCACTCTGATCAATCGGCTGATCGTGGGGTGCGGTGCCGCGCTAGCTGTCTGGCTCGTCGCGTTCTACGGAATCCTGAGTTGGTTGCAGCCGATGTTGTTCGGCGGCAATTGGATCACGAACGGCCAACACCTGCCGTGGTGGATCGCGGCGGTGACTCACCTCGTGTTTGGCGGAACGATGGCCTTGCTCGATCCGCTGACGAAATACTTTCCGTATCCACCGCCCGAAAGCTGGGATGTCCTGGCCAGTGCTCCTTACGAGGAACCGCCACTGGGGCCGGGTGGCTGAACTTTTTGCGATCGCTCGTTCGCGCTTTGGCGCGCTGCTTGCATCGTTATCTGGTGTTCGAGTCATTGGCTGCGTTGTGTCGCATGTCGATTGACTCGTTGGATTCGACCCGTGTTTTCGAAAGGAGAAAGATCATGACCACAGCCCTGAGAAAATCTTCAAATGGTGGACTGCGTCGCTTGTTTGGCAGCAGTCCGTTTCCGGCAATGCAACACGAAATGGAAGACCTCTTCGAACGCTTTGGTTTCGAACGCAACTGGCCCACTCTGGAAAGCGCGACCGAACTCGTGCCAGCACTCGACCTGTCCGAAACGGAAACTTCCGTCGATGTGAAATTGGATGTTCCCGGTTTCAAGTCCGAAGACATCGACATCCAGATTCGCGCCGGCCTGCTGACGATCACAGGCTCGAAGAAAGAGGAAAAAGAAGAGAAGGGCCGCTCGTATCATCGCATCGAGCGGACGGCCGGCAGCTTTGCGCGCTCGGTGACGTTGCCCTGCGACGTGGTCGAGAAGGATGCCAAAGCCGAATACAAAGACGGAGTGCTCTCGCTCACGATCCCGAAGACCGAACCGGTCAAGGCGGTCAAAGTCGCCGTGAAGGCCGCGTCGTAGCCTGCTGGTGATGTTGCGTCAGGAGCCGTGTCGTTGGGATGCGGCTCCTGTTCGCCGATTCGGACAAATGGAGTGTTCCTCATGATTCATGATCAACGGGCCGGTCACGGAATGCCCGGTCTACTTGGTCCGATGGCGCTCGTGATCGGACCACGACAACCACAACGCTGCGAACACACCGACCGCCGCGCCGAACAGTAATCCTCGGTCCCCGGAAACCGTGTATCCCAAACCGGGACCGAGCACGAGGATCAAGGAAACGAACAGCCAATGTCGTCTCCAAGGTTGCCAGAAGCTGTGGGCAGAGCGATTCACGATGTCGTCTCCATTGTTCGCGCGTACTTTCCATCACGGGCCAAGCCGTTCAACTGACAGCGGATCAACAGTGCCTTCTGTGCTGCGGAGACATTGCTTTCCTGCCCCTTCCAAGCGGCCAGCACCGGTGCTTGGAGTGCTCGGCCGTAGGAAAAACTGACCTGCCACGGATGCGCGCCCATCGCGTTCATCGCATTCAAATGGTCGGTCGCATCTTCCGCGCTCTGTCCGCCCGACAAGAAGACGATTCCGGGAACCGCCGCCGGCACATAGCGGGTCAGGCAACGCAGCGTGGCTTCGGCCACCTGCGACACGCTGGCCTGAGTCGCGCACTTCATCCCGGCAATCACCATGTTCGGCTTGAGCAACATCCCCTCGAACGCGACGTGATGCGCGTCCAACTCGGCGAACACGGCCTCAAGCAACTGGGACGTGACGACTTCACAGCGTTCGATGCCGTGCGAGCCGTCCATGAGAACTTCCGGTTCCACGATCGGCACCAAGTCGATTTCCTGGCAGAGCGCGGCGTAACGCGCCAGCGCGTGAGCGTTCGCGCGAATGCCGAACGCTGACGGAAGCGTGTGCTCGTCGATCTCGATCACGGCCCGCCACTTCGCGAACTTGGCTCCGAGCTGTTTGTATTCGGCCAGTCGTTCTCGCAAGCCGTCCAAGCCCTCGGTGACTTTGTCGCCTGGGCAGAGTGCCAGCGACGGTGCGCCTTTATCGACTTTGATTCCGGGGACAATCCCTCTGCTCGACAGCAGCTTGGCAAACGGAGTCCCGTCGCGAGTGCTCTGACGCAGCGTTTCATCAAAGAAAATCAGGCCACCGATGAAGCGTTCGATGCCGTCGGCCGTGAACAACAACTCGCGATAGCGCCGACGGTTCTCGTCAGTGGACTCGACTTGAATTGAAGCAAATCGCTTCTTGATTGTCGGGCTGCTCTCGTCCGCCGCCAGCACGCCCTTCTGCTTCGCGACGATGGACCGAGCGACGGAGTTCAGTTCGTTGAGGTTCATGACTCAGGTCTCCCGTTGATTTGCCCGCAAACTCGGAACTCCTCTTGGGCCTGTCTTACAAATGGCGTTCCGGCGAACGTCCGTTTGACCGAGTCCATGGAATGACAGTAGTTCCAAGTTCGTGAAGTTTGCGTTTGCCTTTACTCCGAAGGAGTTGCGTCTCACAGCCCAGGGTTGCTCGCACAGCGAGCTACCCTGGGTTGGGCATCGAAATGACCCTCGTACCCCGAAGGGGTTCCGTCATCGAGAATCTTCGACTGACGCAACCCTTTCAGGGTAAATCGGACTCATCCCCCTCAACCCAGGGTAGCTCGCTTCGCGAGCAACCCTGGGCTATGTGGCGCAATCCCTTCGGGATAAGGACATTTCGGTTTCGATCAAACTTGGAACTACTGAATGACGAATGACGAGACGGACACTTCGTCATTCGTCATTGCACTGCACCTCCGAAGTGAGCGTTCGCGGTCAGCAACCTGGGCGAGAGAGCACAATGACCGCACAGGTCCGGCCCGCTGTCGCTGCTTCCGACGGCTTGATTTCGGCACGGTGAAGTCCGAAGCGGCGTGACACACCCAACCGCCAACCGCGGCATTCGATGTGCTTGTGCCAGAGGGAAGTATTGGAGAAGTCGAGTTTCAGACCATCTTCAAAGGAACAGGCCATGAAGGATTCTGTAAATGCCAGCTCCGTCGTCGATCATGCTCGGAAGGAATTGTGCCGGTTGATCGTCCACGGCTGCGAGCAAGGAGCCACGAACATCAAAGTGCGAGTCAACCTGGGCGATGGACAGCCAACCGCTGTCTGGGTCTACGGTCACATCGGCAACGAATGGCAGAAACTGACAACCACGATTGGCGATCCAGAGATCGCGGCGGCCGTTGCCGGGGAGTTGAATCGTCTCGCGTCGGCACCGCATACCGACGATTTGAGCCTTCGCCGGCTAGAGTTCGCCGACCGCCTTGAGGCCGAGATCAAATTCCATCGCGACGCCATCGACTCGCATCGCGGCGAGAACTTCGAGTCGTATCTGTTCGGACTTTTGTTTTACGAACCGAAGGCCGCCAAACAGTCGCGGCGGAGTTCGATCCGTCGCGGCCCTCAAGCGCACGTCGCCAAGTATTAGCAGCCTCTTGGCATTGAACCGGAGAACTCGCGTGTGATTGTGCAGGGAACGCTCGTTGACTGTGCCAGGATTGGCCTCCTTGAACAAACGGCAGCCAGCGGACCAAATCATGCCCCATGAAATCTGCACTCTGGAGTTGGACACCGTTCAATCACCGCCGGAATCAGGAATCGGTACGCCGCCAGTCGCTCCACCAGCAGAGCACAGCGACCGCAGTCGGCGTCGCTCGTGGCCTGTCGAGCGTGTGCTGCTCCGCCGGTTGTGGCAGGAGATTGGCCGGCCGCCGGTTGAGATTGTCCTCTGGGACGGTGAAGCGATCGGGCCTCGGGAACACTTGGGGCGAATCTTCATCCGTCAGCCGCGAGCCTTGTGGCAGTTCAGCGTCCAGCCCAGCCTCGCGTTCGGTGAGGGTTACAGCCGCGGTGATCTCGACATTGAAGGCGACCTTGTCACTGTGTTGGAGACGCTCAATCGCAGTCTCGCACACGGCCAATCGCATTCGATCTGGAGTCGTGTTTGGCGAATGTTGAAGACGCTGCGGCGGTCGCATTCGCTGCGAGCCTCGAAAGCGGCCGTCGCGCATCACTACGACCTCGGCAACGATTTCTATCGGCTGTGGCTCGACGAGCAACTCGTCTACACCTGCGCGTATTACGAGCGGCCAGACATGTCGCTCGAAGAGGCTCAGTCGGCGAAGCTCGATTACGTCTGTCGCAAGCTGCGGCTGAAGCCGGGCGAGACAGTCGCCGAAGCGGGCTGCGGTTGGGGTGCGTTGGCGTTGCACATGGCTCGCGAATACGGCGTCAAAGTCCAAGCGTTCAATCTCTCGCGCGAGCAACTGGCTTATGCTCGCCATCGTGCTCAAGCGGAAGGGCTGAGCCATCGCGTCGAGTTCATCGAAGACGACTACCGCCACGTCCGAGGCCGATTCGACGCGTTCGTTTCGGTCGGCATGTTGGAGCATGTCGGTCGCGAGAACCTGCCGGAACTCGGCCGAGTGATGGACCGAGTGCTGACACCTGACGGACGCGGCTTGGTTCACAGCATCGGCCGCAACGTGCCGACTCCGATTGATCCCTGGACCGACAAGTACATCTTCCCCGGCGCGTACCCGCCCAGCCTGTGCGAGATCATCAAGCTGTTCGAGGTCACTGGCTTCTCAGTGCTGGATGTCGAGAACTTACGGCTGCATTACGCGCAAACCTGCAAAGCCTGGCTGAGCCGTTTCGAGGCGGCTGCCGAGGAAGTCGCGACGATGTTCGACGAACCATTCGTGCGTCTGTGGCGACTGTACCTGGCGGCTTCAGCGGCCGCATTCCTGAGCGGTGACGCGCAACTCTTCCAAGTGGTCGTCGCGCGGCCCACGAACAATTCCCTGCCGTGGACCCGCGCGGATTGGTACGGCCACTAGGTAGCCACGCTCGCCAGAGCGTGGACGAATCTCCGGACAGCCCACGTTCTGGCGAACGTGGCTACGTCACACTTGCCGAACTGCGAGATCGGGTCTGATCATGGAAACGTGCGACGTCATCATCGTCGGAGGTGGGCCGGCTGGATCAGCGTGTGCTTGGAAGCTGCGGGATGCGGGATTGGATGTCGTCGTCGTGGACCGCGCGAGCTTTCCGCGCGACAAAGTGTGTGCCGGCTGGATCACACCGGCGGTTGTCGCTGAGCTTCAACTTGATCTGTCGGATTATCGCCGCGACCGGATCTTGCAGCCCATCACCGGCTTCGTGACCGGATTGATTGGCAACGGCGAGATGATCACCGACTTCGATCAACCGGTCAGTTACGGCATCCGGCGCTGTGAATTCGACGATTACTTGCTGCGCCGTTGCGGCGCGCGGCTGTGCTTGAACGAACCGCTCGGCAGTCTGCGTCGCGAGGGCACGGCTTGGATTCTCAATGAGCGGTTGCAAGCTCCCGTGTTGATCGGAGCGGGAGGCCACTTCTGCCCGGTTGCTCGACAGTTCGTGCATCCAGCGAATGAAAATCATGGCTCGGTGGTCGCAGCGCAAGAGATCGAATTCGCGATGACGGAATCTCAGAGCGGAGAATGTACCGTGTCCGGCACTCGACCGGAGTTATTCTTCTGCCCGGACCTGCGCGGCTACGGCTGGGTGTTTCGCAAGGGAGACTTCTTGAACGTCGGCATGGGACGCGAACACGAAAACCACTTGTCGGCACATCGCGCGGCGTTTGTCGAGTTCCTGCAACAACGAGGCAAGATTCCCCGCGACATCCCGCAACATTTTCACGGACATGCCTATCGGCTGCGCGGCACTCCCCAGCAAGCTCATGAGCCGGGCGTCTTGTTGATCGGCGATTCCGCAGGGTTGGCCGATCGCCAAAGTGGCGAAGGCATTCGCCCGGCCATCGAGTCCGGCCTGCTGGCAGCGTCCGCCATCTGGGAGTGCCGATCCGACCCGAAGGCTGATCTCGGCGAAGTCTTCCAAAAGAAGCTGCGAACGCGGCTAAGCGGTTCATCCTCTACCAGCATCCGTTCGTGGATTCCATCCGCGTTGCGACTGCGTGCCGCTCGCTGGCTGTTGAGCACTCGCTGGTTCACTCGCCGCGTGCTGTTGCACCGCTGGTTCCTGCACTCCGAACAACCGCCGTTGGTCGTGTGACCTGTGACGACACAAGCACGACGCGCAAGCGAGTGGTTCAGGTGCCTCGAACCTCTCGCTCGCGCGTCGAGCTAGTTTTGAAACCGCATCTGGCCACCAACCGCGTCCGCCACTCCTTCGGCCGCGAGCACGTTCCGGGCGTTCGTCTGCGATTGATCGGCGGAAGACTCTGTGGAAATGCGGCGTTGATAGCCTTGGCAGAAAGCACACGGACTCTCCCAGCG
>JAYVSP010000038.1:0-3658 GCA_043775215.1 Planctomyces sp.
CGAGGGCGGGCGCTCCATAAGATGTGATTCTCTGTTTGATGTCTCGTGGAGCACCCGCCCTCGCTGGCGCTTCGGGTTAGTGTGAGTCGCCCGCGTTGCCAAGCAAATTGGCCGTACCCGCCGCGGTGTGATTCTTGCGGGGGCCAGGCCACCAGCGCGGTGAGGTCATACAGAGCGCGATGACCAAGCCGCAGAAAATCCACGAGACGTAATGGTGTTGATGCCCCTGAACGGCGCGCCAATGCTCGGCAGGCCACTTGAGCTGAAACCACAACTCGACGTGAGGTCGCACGCCTTCGGGAATCCAGTTGGGCACAGGTTGGAGTTGCGACTTCTTAAACAGTTCGTCGATCGCCTCGTTGTCCGACGTGAGCGCTGCGAGTACGTCACGCTGCGGCGGGGTCATCTGGCCGACGAATGTCAGATCCCCTTTTGCCGCAGGCTGGCCGGTGATCCGCGAAGTGAAGTCGTCCCACATTCCCGGCGTTCGCGGCTGAAAGGTTGCCACGTCGCTCAATTCCTTCGGCAACGGCTCGTCGCTGGTAAAATCTTTCAGCGAGGCGTGCGTGATCATGAAGTCCTCCCAATGCCGGTCGAGGCTGACTTGATGATTCCGCACGAAATAGCCAGCCAGCTCACGATCGCCGAGCATCATCTCGCCGGCCGTAAACGCCAAAATGGCCGCACCCAGTGTGACGATCCAGTGATAACGGTTCATCAACTGCGCGATGAGTCCGCTGCAAGTCATGATGATGCCAATCGACACCAGCAGTCCAAACAACAGAACCTTCCAATGCCCGTGACTCGCGCCGGCGACCGCCAGCATGTTGTCGAGACTCATCGCGAAGTCCGCGAGGAAGATCATCTTGATCGCGGCCAGAGTGCTGCGGTCGGCGTTCTCCGCCGTGATGTCTTCTTGCTCTTCGTCACGCAGCAGTTTGCAGGCGATCCACACCAGCAACAGGCCGCCGAGCAGCCGCAAGCCGGGAATCATCAGCAGCCAGGACATGATCATCGTGAAGATGATCCGCAGGACGATCGCGATACCGCCCCCCCACAGAATCGCCCGCTTCCGCTGATGGTCCGGCAGCTTGTGAGCCGCCATCGCGATCACCACCGCATTGTCGCCGGACAACACCACGTCGATCAGGATGATTTGCAGAATGGACAGCACAAGCGGAAGCGTCATGGTCCGAGATCGCCCTCTAGCGCGGTGGAAAAAAGCGAGGGCGTAAGGTAACGGACCGGCGCGATGACGAACAAGCTGCCGAGAAGCGTAGCACAGGCGGCTCGCCTGTGATTTCATCGGACAACATACACAGGCGAGCCGCCTGTGCTACGAATTGAAACGATGACTAATGGACCAGCACGAACTCGCTGGAATTGAGATACGCCCAAAGCGCGTCTTGCCAGCCGGCGGAGTTGGGGCGCGTGCCAGCCGGGCCGCCGTCGTGGATTAGCTTGCGGAGCGCCTGCAGTTCCTTGGGCGTGGGGTAGCGCGTCAGCGTGGCTAGGCAAAGCCGCTTGAGCTTGTCAGTTTCGGCATCGCGGCTGAAGACGACCTTCTCCAGCAATGTGCCGCGATCCAGACTGAGTGCTTGCTGAGTCAAGTCGCTGTTCATCATCAGCAGGGCTTGCGTGATGCTGCTGTCGAAGGTGACCGACTCGTCGTTCTCATCGGTTTGGAGTGCCTGCACGAACTGTTGCAACCAAGCGTGACGGCGGCGGTCGTGATCGCCCGATTCCAGCGGCGTCTTGTCCGCTCCGGTCGCGAGCAGCAGCGAATCGTACAATTGCTCGGCGGTCATTCCCTTGAGATACACGCGGCTGAAAAGCGGCGGCGTACCCATGGCCGGATCGTCTTGCTCGTTCGTTTTCCCGAAACGGCTGGTGCGCTGATACGCATCGCTGAGGCAAATCCAACGCATCAACTGCTTCAGGTCATAGCCACTGGCGACGAACTCGCGCGCCAGGTGATCGAGCAATTCTGGATGGCTAGGAGCGTTGTGCGGCCCCATGTCGTCGACGGGCCGCGTGAACGCGAATCCAAAGAAATGGTCCCACATCCGGTTCACGAGCGATTCGGCGATGAGCGGCTTCTCGCCGGAGGTCATCAGTTTCGACAGCTCGCGCCGACGGTTTGTGTCCGCATCGTCACTGACTTTGATCCCTTCAAATGACGGGAACGCAACCTGAGCCAAGCCGCGTCGCGTTTCATAATGAGTGGGACCGCCCACGGACTTAGTTCGCAACTCCGACGTTTTGTGAGGCGGCTTACCAGATTTTTCGTCACGACGTTCGACTTGGGCCACATCTGTTTGCTCGAAAAAGCTGTGATACGACCAAAACGTTTCTTGCTTCCAATCGTTGAACGGGTGGTCATGGCACTGCGTACAAGCAATCTGCCGGCCCATGAAGACTCGCGACGTGATGGCCGTCGCCGGCATCGCGTCGTTGTTCAGATGAGCCAGCAAGAAATTCGCCGCACCGTTTTGCTCGGCATCCCCTTCGGCCGCAATGAATTCGGCGACCATTTCGTTCCAAGGCCGGTTGCGACCAAAACTCTCACGCAGGAACTTTTGCAGAGCCGGACGATTCACGCCGCGCGTATCGGACCGGCCGATCAGCAAGTTGGTCCACACGATCGTCCAATTGCGGACGTAGGCGGGATCATCAAGCAGTGTGTCCACCAACTTTTCTCGCTTGTGCGAGTCGCGGTTGCTGAGAAATCGCTCGGCCACGTCGACCGGCGGGATGTGACCGACAACATCGAGATACACGCGCCGCAACCACTCGGCATCGTCCGCCAATGGAGAAGGTTCGACACCATACAGCGTCCATCCGGCCGCCAGATGTTCGTTGATGACCGCGACAACACCGTCGACTGATCGAGACGTTCCCGCGCTGGTCGCAATCCGCCGCGGTCGATCGCCGGCTGAGCCGTCGCTCGGCGCCGGAGGAACAATCACGGGAGAATTGTTCGCAACGGTTGAATCTTTTCGCGGACTGTCATTGATCGAATCTGACGAATCGGGCCGAGGCGAAATCACAACCGGCCTGTTCGGAACAACCGCGGTGTCTTGAGCGGCGTTGCTGTCGCGGTGCGCGGCCACTGTTGACGTCTCATTCGGTTTTGGAGAATCCACCGTTGGCGGGTGAGTCGCGATCGAAGTGGCGTCTGACGGCGGAGAGAACCAACGGCCCAGAGCGAAAGACAGTGTTGCGACCAAAGCGACAGATGCTGCCATGATCCACCAGCCGAGCGAACGGCGTTTCCGTGGCAGGCGGTCTGTCTTTTCATTGCTGACATCGACTGCACGCACCGCGACAGCAGGTTCAAAGTTAGCTCCGTCAGGACCATAGGCGGCGTTCCAGTGCAGCGTGCCGTGCAGGTCGAGATATTCGAGATACACGCGCCGCGCGGCTGGATCGCGCAACACGAGTCGCTCCAAACGCTGCGAGTCGGCCGGAGTCAGCCGGTCTTCGCACAGTGCTTCGAGCAACTCGAAGAGTTCCGGCGGCGGCGAGGTGTTTTGCGGTTTCATGATTGTCTGCACTACTCGGTCGAATTGTGGTGCGCCGCTCCGAGCCTGTGAATCTTTCGAGCCGCGACCGTCAGGGAGTGTGACGGACAAGGACTTATGACCGCTCCCTGACG
>JAYVSP010000039.1:0-9283 GCA_043775215.1 Planctomyces sp.
TTTCGACGCCATCAAACCCAGGGCGTTGCCCTGGGCTGCCGAGTCTTGGCCCGTTGGGCCAGAACCACACTTGTGTTCCGTCCGGGGGCTGACGGCGGCAAGGCGCTTGCCGCTCACTCACATGAACCCGAATTCGTAGTCTTGAAGACGCACTAGCCCTTTGGATTGTCAAACAATTCCTTCAGCCGCGAGCCGAGTTCCGGCGGGAAACGAGCGCACCAGGATTCATCCACCAGTTCGACATCGATCATATCGCGAACGTGCATGCGGTCTTTGTCGCGAAACGAATTCAGCTTCATCCGGAGGAGCGCTTCGAGCGTCAATATCTGATGGTCCTGAATGCTTTCCGATTCGGAGACGTCCGGAGCGGCCACCAGATCATCTGGAAAAACCTTCTCGCCGGCGAACAGCACATGTACGGCGTCGCGCGCTTTGGCGTCAGGGCCATCAAGAAACATATCCATACCGGCCGAATGACGATGCACGAAACCGGCAGCTTCCATCGCCGCTTTGGCCGCCGGCCAATCGGACCGTCGCAGCAAGATGTCCACGTCGCGAGTCGTCCGCACCGCGGCTTCGTCGGCCTGAGCCACCCAGGCACGCACCGCGTTCCCGCCAATGATGGCGTAGGGAATTCCGGCTTGTTCCAGCGTTCGTGCCGTCTTCTCCAACCGTTCTTGAATTTTTTCCACAGCTCGGTTCATCCGCTGCCACAGCGCTTCGCCGGTGAGGTGAAAAGAAATCGTGGCCATGACTTCACCATTGTGATTGAGTGACGCTGTTGTTCGCGACTTGCGAGAGTCTATCCGGGTGAGAAGGTGTCGGGGTAGGTCGGTGGGAGCTGAAGTTCTCGCCACCCGCCCGATGGACGAGTCTGCTGGCGATGGCCGAAGCGCGTAGATATTCTGCCGCTCGTCCAAACACTCTATTCTTTGCTCTGTAAGAGGCACGCGATGATCTACAACAACGTGGTTGTCACCGTTAAACACGAACATGACATTGACGACGTCAAATCTTTGCTGCTCGAACAAACGCGGCTCTCGCGGCTAGAGCCCGGCTGTGAGCGTTTCGAGTTGTATCACTCACAAAGCCATCCGAAGGTTTTTATCCTGGTGGAGCGTTGGAGTTCGCACGAAGCCTTGGAACAACACCGGCTCGCAAAGGCGTACACCGAAATCTACAAGCCTCTGGTGCTGCCAAAGGTCGATCGCACACCGCATCCTTGCTCGTTGCTGGAGCCATAAGCAATGGGCCTCGCCGCATGGATCGAAGCGATCTTGCGGGTGAATGCTCCGGTTTGAACCAAAACCCACGCTACTTTGAGTTTCGTCGGGCACATCTGTCTAAGTCTCGGACAGTTTCCGAATCCGTTTGTAGAGTGCTTCCCGGCTGATTCCGAGTCTTCTGGCCGCCGCGGTTTTGTTCCCGCCGCACTCCGTCAGTACTTGCAGAGTTGATTGGTACTTTGGCGGAGTGACGGCTCGACTGCCGACGGACAGGAATTCTTCGTCGGCCACCATCGGCGTGGCCATCTCCACAGATTTCCAAACGCTCTCTGGCAAGTCCGCCAGCGTAATCGTGTGGTTGAAGCAGAGCAGTGCCGCTCGCAGGACCGCATGTTGCAGTTCGCGAATGTTTCCCGGCCAGTCGTGTGCTTCCAACGCACAAAGTGCCTCGTGACTGATCACCACGGGTGTTCCATTGGAATTGGACTGAGCCGCGAATCGTCGCGCTAAAGGCTCGATGGCCAGCCGGCAATCCCGCAGACTCGGCAGTCGGAATTCCACGACGTTCAGCCGGAAGTACAGATCCATCCGGAATCTCCCCTTTTGCGCGAGTTCCGCCAGTGGCTGGTTGGAGGCCGCGATGACCCGCGCATTGAGCTTGAGCGTATGGTTGGAGCCGACGGGTTCAAACTCGCCGTCTTTCTCCAGAACCCGCAGCAGTTTTACTTGCGATTCAATCGGAAGAGCTTCGATGTCATCCAACAACACCGTACCTCGCCCGGCAACCAGGAGCTTGCCATCGCGCTGCATGTCGGCTCCCGTAAAGGCCCCTTTCGCATGCCCAAACAACTCGCTGTTCATGAGGCTGGACGAGCAACTTCCGCAATTGATCACGACAAATGGTTCCTCGCGCCGGGGCGAGAGATCATGAATCAGCCGGGCCAGACGAGTCTTCCCAGTTCCAGTTTCTCCCATCAACAGAATCATCGCGTCCTGTTGCGCGATGCGTGAGACCTGCTCCATGAGCCGGCGCGTTTCTACGCAGCGTTCCAAGAGACAAGGCGCCAAAGATTCATTCGGACTTGCGTTGGCGATTGCCTGATTGGCCACCACTTGCACGCGAATCGTGGCTTGGCGCAAGAGGAACGAGAACCTGCGCAAATCCAGCGGGCGTTCCAGATAATCGACATGTCTCAATCGTGTCAGGTCCAGTTCATCCTGCGGACGGTGGCTATCGCTGACAATCAGCACGCGGATTCCACGCTTCTCGACCTGTTGGCAAAACTCATGAACGGACTCAACGTGGCACTTTGCCGAGTAATGCAGCGCGACGAAGTGAATCCCACCCACGGTGCAATATTCCAGAGCTTCGCGCGTCGTGGAACAGACACAAAGGGCACAGCCGGGAATCCCTTGAATGGAATCGGTGATGGCAACGGCCAACGAGTCGTCCACAGTGACCAAGAGCAACTTTGCAACGGAACCATCTTTGTTGTCGATCTTCATGGCAGTGTCCGTCAAGGAATCGGAAGCCTGGCACAATGCGAAATGCGGTCTTTGACTACAACCCATCTCTCCCATCTTTCCGCGTCGCATGAAATTGTATTCAAACGGGCGGTGACGCTAGCTCCAAAACTCCCAAATCGCAAGCAAATCCCTAATCGGAAAAGTAAAATCACGTTGCCCGTGTGGAGTTGCTCCCGTTGAAATGGTGGTTTGGCGGTGATGCCTTTGCACATCATGAGACGTTCTCGCGATGGCCACCGGGGTGACGACTCACGGGGTGATGGCAACATAGACGTGACGAACGCGACCGATACACTGCTTCGCATTCGTTACCTTCATCACCTCCGAGGAGAGCCTCATGCGTCGACTTGCTGCTTGTGTTGCGTCGTGGTGTTTCGGGTTGAGTCTGCTTTCGTCCGCTGTCGCCGACGATACGCCGGTGAAGTGGGAGCGGATCAAGCTGGAAGACGTGTTTCGCTCGGAAGGTGTGGCCGTTGCCGATATTAACAAGGATGGCCGACTCGATCTGATCAACGGCGAGGCGTGGTACGAGAATCCCGCTGATGCGAATCTCTTCAAGACCGGTGACTGGAAGCAGCACGCGCTCCGCTCCGATGGCATCAAGGACTTCAAAGCCGATGGAGCCTATAGCCGCAGCTTCGCACTGTGGGCATACGACATCAGCGGCGACGGCTGGCAGGACATCATCGTCGTCGGCTTTCCCGGCGTTCCCTGTCATTGGTTGGAGAATCCGCAGGGGAAAGACGTACCGTGGGCTCAATACGAAATCTGGCACAGCGCGGCAAATGAGACTCCGCAGTTTCAGGACATCACAGGCGACGGCAAGCCGGAACTCATCATGACCTCTGAGCCGGAGCAGATGATGGGCTATCTGGAAATTCCGCCGCCAGCCGAAGCCCAGAAGAAGTGGAACTACACGCAAGTCAACGGCGACAAGCTGGGGCCACAACTGGCGCATCGGTATTACCACGGACTCGGTGTTGGCGACGTGAATCGCGACGGTCGGCAAGACATCGTCATCCCGCACGGCTGGTGGGAGCAACCTTCCAAGCTGAATGAGGGGCCTTGGACTTTTCACAAGCATGTGCTGAAAGGGAATGGCGAGGGCAACCCGGAAACAGCCGCCGACATTTACGTCGATGATCTCGACGGTGACGGCGACAACGACATCCTGATGAGTGCCGCGCACCACATCGGCGTGTGGTGGTTCGAGAACGTCGGCGGTTCGCCCGATCCGAAGTTCAAGCAGCACATCATCGACGATACGTACTCGCAGACGCACGCTCTGCATTATCAGGACGTCAACGGCGACGGCGTCAAAGACTTGATCACCGGCAAGCGGTTTTACGCACACGGTTCAGGCGGCGATCCCGATCCCAAGGGCGAAGTCGTGATGTTCTGGTACGAGATCAAAAAGACCGCCGGCCAGCCGCCGCAGTTCACGAAGCACAAGATCGAAGCGGGCACCGACACCGGTGTCGGCACTCAGTTCTGGGTCGGTGATTTCGACGGCGACAAGAATTTGGACATCGTGCTGAGCAACAAAAAAGGCACGAACGTGCTGTTGCAGCGTCGGTGAAATGCGTGGTCGCTTTCCCTTTTCGCACAGGGCGAGGGGACCGGCCGAGATGAACTCTCACGAAAGGTGCTGGCATGGAATTGTTCCTCGTTCTGCTTGTGTCGATCTGTTTCCCGCCGATCCTGCTTTTCGGCTTCTTTGTCGTGAACCCGCGTGAAGAAATGGTCGTACTGCGGTTTGGCAAGTACGTGGGGACGCTGAAAGACCAGGGCATCCGCTGGATTCATCCGGTGGGTCGATCGTTGAGGCGGATTTCGACGCGAGATATGACGCTGCACATCGAACGAGCGACGGTCGTCGAACGAAACGGCAGTCCGATCCAGATCAGTGCGGTCGTTGTGTATAGAATATCAGATACTCGTAAGGCGGCGCTCGACGTCGAGGACTTCCATCGGTTCATCAGCGATCAGGCGGGAGCGGTCATTAAGCGGGTCAGTGCTCGGTTTCCATACGAGTCTCCCGACAAATCCGAGCCCTGTTTGAAGACCGAAGCTGAAGAAGTCACGGGCGCCTACATTGCCGAACTGCAACATGCGGTCGATCCCGCCGGAATCAAAGTCCTCAATGTCAAGCTGAATGACCTGACGTATGCTCCGGAGATCGCTCAAGCGATGCTGATGCGGCAACAGGCGCTGGCCTTGATCGACGCTCGCAAAACGATCGTCGAAGGAGCGGTGGCCATCGTGCATGACGCTATCGATCGACTGCAAAAAACGGGATTGGATCTCTCGCCGACTCAGCGTGAAGTGCTCATCTCGAACTTGCTTGTCGTGCTGTGCAGTGGCGAACACGCGCAGCCCGTGATGCAGGTGCAGGCGTCACAGAAGTCGTAAGGCAATAGCGGTGAAATAACTGACTCTTTTGCCGTCGATTGATGAGTGCTCAACCGACCAATCTTCTGGGTTCCGCTGCGGTCAGTAACTCCGAGAATTCCTGGTCGCGGCCGCGAACGATTTGCCGCAACCATGATCTCAGCACTTCTGGCTCATCCGAAGGCTGTAGAATCAGCGATTCGAATTCCGCGAGATCCAAGACGGTTAGCTTAACGGCGTTCGGCTCTTGCGATCCGAGCGTTTGATTCGCCTGTGCTAACATCCCCCGCTCGCCTGTTGGCTTAGAATGTGAAGTCCACACCGAGATTCAGCGTTTGGATCCACAAGTCCGAGCGGTTCATGTGGAATTGCGGTCGCCGGGGAAAGGCGAGTGGATCGGCATCGAACAGTTCGGGGTTAACCGTAAAGTCGATTTGCTTGCCCGCAGTGGCGATGTGCTTGAAGAGCGTGCCCGAATAGCCTAGCCGCAGCCGAGTGTTCGGCCGCATTTGCCAAGTGAGCGTGCCACCAAGCTCCGGGATGACGTTCCATTCGTTGTCGCGATGCGTCCCGATGTTGCTGATCAAGGCGTAGACACCACCCGCCTGCGTGAACGAGTCGGTTCCGACCGTCTTCACTTGGTGCCCTTGAATGTCCACTTCGCGATGCACATTGCCCGCCGCGAGCTTACCCAGCACGTTGAGCGTCACGTTCTGCCAATTCATCTCTGCCCGCAGTCCCATATCCAGTCCATTGAACTGATTCTTGGTGCTGAAATTGTCGAAGGCCCTGATCTGCGAGTTCGCCAAGATCGCCGGATCGACATGCAGGGTTTGCCGAATCGTGAGTCCATCGTCGTAGCGGCTGAAGCGATAGCCGAAGAGTCCACCGAGAGTCACAAAGCCATTGCTCCAGATCCGCTCGGAGAGATCGAGATGCGCTTCATAAAAGGCACCGGAATCGGACTTCACAGAAACACTTCCCGTGGTTGTTCCCGTGGTCGCACTGTTTGGAAAGGCGATCAACACGGCGGCGCGATCGCCTGTGTTCACGTCAGTATATGGGCGAGCCAAGATCGGCATGTTATCGGAAGATGATGCCCTGGAAATCGAAGACTGACTTGCGAGGAACGAAAAGCCCGCCTCGACTCCCCGGCCATAATCCATGTCGAATGTATAGCCGCCACCCAGACGGAAGCCGCCACGAACGTCGTCGTTGACTCGCCCACTAAACAGCGTCTGCGTCGTTGCCAATCCCAAAACGCCCGCATCCTCTTCGGGCGTGCCCGCGGGACTGGTCGTCACCAAGGCGGGCAATCGTGATTGACGGACCCAACCGAACAAGAATTCGCCCGAGACCCATCCCGGTGACTTATTCGAAAACTGGAATTCGCCGCATGCATCCGTTGCGCAAGACGGTAACAGAGTCGAATCGCCGAACACCTGTGTCGATTCGCCGAGCGTCTGTGTCGAATCCACGACCACATCGGTCGCTTCGCCGGGCACCCGCGGCGATGCAAACGGCTCCTGCCCAAAGCTCGATGCCACAAACGCGAGCAGGGTGGCAACGGCAAAGTTCATCCGCAGCAGCATGGTGAGGCTCCCTCCGCAAACTCAACTTCCATGAAATTCAACACAAGACCCAAACAAACCAGCACTGAGATTCTCAGACGAACCGACCACGATTTCAGGCGATCGTCTTGGTCGCGCTTACAAGAACACCATCGTTGGTGCCGTCATTCGGAATGACTTCGACCGTGATCACATCGTTTACTTGAACGTCCGCCACTGTCGTCAGATCCAACAAGTTTGTCAGGGCGCTGGTGTCATCCGTGTGTTGAACTTCCAGACCGTTGACTTTCCAGACATAACTCAGCGTGACGGGATCACCGTCCGCATCGGAACGGGTGGCGGTGGCCGTCAGCGTATCGGTGACCGTCGGGCTCGATGGACTGAGGGCGACTGTGGCTACGGGAAGCTGGTTCGCGACGGTCACAGGGAAGGTCGTCTCGAAGGTGGCACCGTGACTATCCGTCGCTCGGATCGTAATCAGGGCTGTGCCCACCAGATCCGGCGTGTAGTTCAACGTCAGCCGATTGTTGACGATCGACGCGGCCACCAAAGAGGTGTTGGTGTTGGATACGACTGTGTAGGTCAGGGATTCACGACGTCTGTCGACCGTGACGTCGTTGATTTTGACGAAGTTGGCGGCCGTGGCATCGCTAATGGTTCCGGTCGGATAGTTCACAAGTGGAACATCGGACAACCCACCGATGGTCCGAGTGGGTATGGCCTCAATGGTATCCAGGACGGTTTGATCGGCAGCACCGACGATTTTGGCAAAGACCGTGAAGCCACCATTCTGGTTATCGAGGTTGGCCGAATTGTTACCCAGATTGAAGAAGAACTCGCTGGTGGCGCTATTGGGATCTCCGCCCACCTTCGCCATCGCGATGGTGCCAATCAGGTTTGACCGATTGACGCCGTCAAATTCATTCTCGACAGTTGGCAGCGGAGTGGCTGAGTTGTTGTCGGTATCAATGTGCGGCAGAGTGTGGGTCGCCGAATCAAAGGAGAAACCGCCACCTTGGATCACGAAATTCGAGAGCGACCGATGAATGATCGTGTTGTCGTAGAGGTTGGACGTCACATAGTTGAAGAAGTTGGCCACCGTCTGCGGAGCTTCATTGTCGAATAGCTCCACATGCACGTCTCCCGATGACGTCTTGATCGTGACCAAACTGTGCGTGATGTCGTCATCACTGAAGACTCCAGCCAGATCAATCGTGGTATCGTCACTGTTCTTGTCCACGGTTATCGCATCGATGCTATTGGCCACGAAGGGTACGTGATCGGTGGCGGTCACGAAGGACATGTTGTCAGAAACCGCCCCGAAATGATCGGTCGCTTTCAAGGTCACCGTGGCCGAACCGATCTGATCCGGCAAATAGTTCACAGTCAGTTGATTGCCGCTGATCGAAGCGGTCACTAGACCAGGGTTGCTGGCGGCGTTCACCACGGACACGACCGAGTACGTCAGCGACTCGTTGCTGGATGGCAATTCGGAATCGATATCGCTGAAGACGTCGACCAGGTTTGTGGTGCTGTTATTATGCACCAAAATTTCATCAATGGGATTCGTGGCGACCGGCCGATTGTTCTCGCGGTCATTGACCGGGACCGTTTCGCCGTCGCCTGCTGCTTCGAACGCATTCGCAAATGGCGGGACACCGGTGGCCAGTGGAGTCGTCACGTAATTGCGGAGCGAAAGAAACCGCGGAGAAATGCTCGTCAACGCCACATCGAATGTTTGGTCGAGAGAATTGTGATCGTTTTCATCCACGATGATGCCGGAAATCACGCGCGGCGAGCCGACGAAGCGCGGACTCCCGCCGGCACTGAGTTCATAAGTTCCCGGCAAGATATTCTCAAAGTTGTATGCACCCTCACTGTCCGTGGTCACATGAGTATGCACCGCGATCCCCTGATTCGTTGTCCCTTCCAGATGGACGACGACTCCGGGTGCCAAGAGCTCGGGACTCGCCTGCTCCCCATCGCCATTGGCGTCAATGAAGGCCGTGCCGTTCAGAAGTGCCGAGGCATTGCCGGCCGTCGGCAGCGAACGAGACTCCAATTGTTCCAGAGAGGCAATTTCCGGCAGCAGACGACGACCATGACGCGACGCGGCACGGCGCAATGCCGAAGCTCCGAACAACGCACTGAGTTTCCAGACATACCGACGCATGAGCATTTCTCCGAGTGAATCTTTCGCTGTTTCCAACCGCTGGTCCGGGGTGATCACCCGCAATGTCAAAGGGCCATAATTGGAGACTTAGGTAAACTGATTAGGATGGGTTGATTTCAGTGTTGTTAAATTGGTCTGACACTGCCGCTTGTAGGAATAGTATCGGCCATTACCCGGAGACAATTTCAACTCTCTCGAACTTTCCAGAATTTGTTGAAGCCGCAGGCCAGGATTTTTCCTGGAGAGGTGATGTAAAAGGGACAAAAAAGGTGAGCGGAGACCCCGAGTCGCGGAGCGACGCGGCTACGTAGCCGCGTCGCTCCGAGCCTGTGAATCTTTCGAGCCGCGACCGTCAGGGAGTGTGACGGACAAGGACTTATGACCGCTCCCTGACG
>JAYVSP010000040.1:0-5044 GCA_043775215.1 Planctomyces sp.
CGAGCCGCGACCGTCAGGGAGTGTGACGGACAAGGACTTATGACCGCTCCCTGACGGTCGCGGCTCAATTCCTTCACAGGCTCTCCGCGACCGGAATTCTGTCAGTTCATCCCGCCAATCACACTTTCGGTTCCCAGCCGGGCCGATACTCGCGGCCCCAAAGCTTCATCGCATCGGGATCGTTGAGGATCTTGCGAGTGGCCGGATCGAAGTTCAAGACTCGACCGGTACGATAGGCGATGTTGGCGAGGTGGCAGAGCAACGTGCTCTTTTGGCCTTCTTCAATTTCGGAGTTCGGCGTTTCGCCAGTGCGGATGCAGTTGAGGAAATTGGTGACGTGCGCGATGTCGCCTCCCTCACCGGCATTCTTTTCGACCTCTTTGCCATCCAGGCCCAGAATGCGATAGCCCGGATCGGTGATGTGGAGCGTTCCCTTATCGCCGTAGAAGGCGATGAACGGCAAGTTCTCGCCGCGACGCGGCTGACAACTGCTGACGTCCCAGGTGATGAGCTTGTCGCCGAAGTGATACGTCGCGATGCCCGTGTCGGGAGTTTCTTGGTCGTCATCGTAGGCGTATCGGCCACCCAGGAACGTCACCTTCGTCGGATAGTCGACTCCCAAACCCCAGCGAGCGACATCCAAACCGTGAATGCCGTTGTTGGCCATTTCGCCGCCACCGTAGTGCCAATGCCAGTGCCAATTGTACGGGATAAGGTTTGACTTATACGGCCGCTCGGGAGCCGGCCCTTGCCACAGGTCGTAATTCAGATGCGCGGGAGGCGGAACGAGTTCGCCCCGTCCGATCGACGGTCTCAGACCGCTGTAGTAACACCGAGCGGCGGTGACTTTGCCGATCGCTCCGTCGCGGATTTTGTCGATCGCCTCGCGGATGGCCGGCCAGGTGCGGCGCTGATTGCCCATCTGCACGACGCGCTTGTTCTTGCGAGCGGCCGCGACCGACATCTCTCCTTCGGCCGCGTTGTGGCTGCCGGGCTTCTCGACATAAACATGTTTGCCTGCCGAGCAAGCCAGTACTGTCGCCGGCGAGTGCCAATGATTGCAGGTCGCGATGAATACGGCATCGAGCGATTTGTCATCGAGCATCCTGCGGAAGTCGGTCACACCGGTCGGAGCCTTGGCTCCCTTGTCGACGACGCGTTTGATGCCGCCGTCCAGCCGATTTGAGTCCACATCGCAGACGTATCCAATCTCTACGTCTGGAATGTTGAGCAGCGCGGCGACGTGCCCCAACCCTCGACTGAGTCCCATCACACCGACAACCAACTTCTTTTCGTTAGCACCGTCCACCGCACGCAAGATGCTGGCCGGTGTCGACGCCAGCAGTCCGGCACCGAAGGCGGCACTTGTCTGCAAAAACTTTCGGCGGTCGATCGACGAAGCGAATTTGTTCGGCGCGTGTGTCATGGTAAGCGGCTCCTGAAAGTGGACGAGACGATTCACAGGTTGCGATTGAGGAAGCTCTTTTTTTTCGCCCTTCATTTTTCGCCAACCTTTTCGTATCCGTCGGTCCTCATCCTCATGAAGCTGGCAAAAAATGAAGGGCGGAAAATGAAAGCGGAAGAAAATTCAACCAGAAGAAATTCAACCAGAAGAAATTCAACCAGAAGAAATTCAACCCAATTCAGCCAGCCATTCAAGAGCGGGAAGAATCCAACGAGGCGTTGCCTCAGACCGAAGCCGCACCGATCAGGCGGGGCGGATCGCACTAAAACAAGATGAAGGTAAAAAATGGTTGGGTAAAAAATGAAAACCAACAAAGGTCAGAATTCGTGTTCCGCTTCTTCCCAATCTTTTACCCAACCATTTTTTACCTTCCTTCCCCGGCGTATGTGTCATGTTGAGCGGCTCCTGAAAGTGGACGAGACGATTCACAGGTTGCGATTGAGGAAGCTCTTTTTTTTCGCCCTTCATTTTTCGCCAAACCTTTTCGTATCCGTCGGTCCTCTCCTCATGAAGCTGGCAAAAAATGAAGGGCGGAAAATGAAAGCGGAAGAAAATTCAACCAGAAGAAATTCACACAATTCAGCCAGCCATTCAAGAGCGGGAAGAATCCAACGAGGCGTTGCCTCAGACCGAAGCCGCACCGATCAGGCTGGGCGGATCGCACTAAAATAAGATGAAGGTAAAAAATGGTTGGGTAAAAAATGGAAGCCTACAAAGGTCAGAATTCGTGTTCCGCTTCTTCCCATCTTTTACCCAACCATTTTTTACCTTCCTTCCCCGGTCCGCAAAAGCTTGACTCAATTGCAACAACTTTCGGACTGGAAGGAGTCTATTCGCTACTTGATAGAGTGGCGCCTTCTTGGTAACAAGCGAGTGACCTTTCCGAGCAGAATTCTTCCCACCGGAATCTGGACCGATGTTGCACGCAGTGATCATGGCGGGCGGGAGCGGCACGCGGTTTTGGCCGCGGAGCCGGCGACGCCTTCCGAAACAGTTCTTGAAGTTCGGCGGTGATCTCACGCTATTGCAAGAGACGGCCGTTCGTTGCCGGTCGCTCAATCCGGCCGAGCGAACTTGGATCGTCACCGGTCGCGATCACGCCGAAGAAACGGCTCGGCAACTGACCGACGTCGCTCCATCGCATCTGCTGGTCGAACCGTGTGGTCGGAACACGGCTCCCTGCATCGGACTGGCGGCCATGCAGATTCATGCGGTCGATCCCGACGCGGTGATGTTGATCATGCCGGCCGATCATGTGATTCAGCCTGTTTCTGAGTTTCAACGAAACGTCCAGCAGGCCATCACGCTGATCGAGCAATCTTCGAAACGGCTCATCTTGTTTGGTGTGCCTCCGACGTATCCAGCCACGGGCTTCGGATACATCCACCGCGGTGAGGCCCTCAGGTCGAAGACCGGTTCCGCGTTTCGAGTGGCCGAATTCCGCGAAAAGCCGGACGCCGCAACAGCCGCGAGTTACGTGGCGTCGGGAGAATTTTTCTGGAACTGCGGCATCTTCGTCTGGCGTGCAGAGACGATTCTGCGTCAGATCGAACAGCACGCGCCCGATATCTCGGCGCGGTTGAATGCCTTGCGGCCGATGATCGACACGCCGAAATGGGCCGAGCAACTGCAGGCCGAATTCCCCCGAATGCCGTCGATCTCGATCGACTACGCGGTACTCGAAAAGTCAGCGGACGTCTGCGTGATTCCAGCCACATTCGCGTGGGATGACGTGGGCAGTTGGCAGGCATTGTCGCGTCTCTCACCGCAGGACGAGAACGGGAACACGGCCGATGGCCTGTTTTGCGGCGTCCACACCAGCGGCTGTGTGATCGGCTCAACGGATCAACACTTGGTCGCAGCTTATGGAGTCCACGACTTGGTCATCGTTCACACCCCAACCGCAACACTGATCGCAGACAAACACGACGAAACCGCAATGCGGCAGTTGATCGCCGAGTTGGAACGACGCGGGTTGATGGAGTTTCTGTAAGGACCGACCAATAAAATACTGTCGCATTCATCATCCGCCGGGCTAGCGCCGCGGTTTTTCGTTGTACCGGCCGAGGCCAGGCACCGCGGAATTCAGAATTGGAGGGAGAGAAAGCGGGCTGTTGTAATAGAGCCGAATCCTCCAATTCTAAATTCTGCGGCGTCTGACCTCTCGCTGATAGAATCTTGCCTCCCTCGGCCTGACAGACGTCGCGCGGCATGGCCATAATCCCGATACTGACCCGACGCTCCAGTGAGAGCAAACGCTCGCTCGACTTAATCTCAGCGGAGCGTTGTGAAGCGATCGCCCTTAATCTGGCGCGTCGGGTTAATCTGGGCATTGATCATCCGCTGATTCCGCATGACCAACGACCAAGAACCAACGATCAATACTGTCTCCTTCCAGACAAAGGCTGCGTCATGCTGGTTGCCTTTTCTCGCCGTCGTGGGTTCACGCTCATCGAACTGTTGGTGGTGATGGCCATCATCAGCACGTTGGTTTCGCTGCTGCTGCCGGCGGTGCAGAATGCTCGCGAGGCGGCGCGACGAGCTCAATGTAAAAACAACCTCAAGCAGATTGCCTTGGCGCTGCACAATTACCACGACCAACATCTGGTCTTTCCGCCCGGTTCGATTGCCTCCACGCCGCCGAGTTCCGTGGTGATTTGCGGGAGCGGAACAGGTTTCGGCGCCGTCGATGTTTGGTCGGAAGCGGGAAGCGCGGCGGCCGGCACGCACGGTACGAGCTGGTTGCTGCGCATTCTGCCACAAATCGAACAAACCAGCGTTTTCAAACAGTGGAATTTCTCCAAGAACGTATTGGGAAACGAATCCGCGGCGAAGCGGAACTTTCCGATCTTCTTTTGCCCGACTCGAAGATCAGAGGTCCGCGGTGGAGACGAGCAAGCCATCATGTTCCAAAACTGGGAGCAGGGAGGCACCGATTACGGCGGCAGTCTCGGTGGCTGCAATGGGTATCACAACTGCGGCACGCACGAGAGTTGGCAAGTCGCCACAGGTCGCCGTCCACTGTCGACGTGCAAAGGGATTTTCTGGGTCAACAGTCGAGTCACCTTCTCGTCGATCAAGGACGGCACCTCTCACACTGCGATGATCGGCGAGGTACAACGCTTACGCGCCACATCCGGCCCTTACGATCATCGCACCAGCCAAGACGGCTGGGCCGTCGGAGCTTCCTCGACCCACTTCAGCACGTGCAGCGACGGTTGCGTCGGTATCAATGGTCCCCACTTTGAGGAACCCGGCAGCGATCACCCGATGGGTGCCCACTTCGGTTTGGCAGATGGCTCTGTGCGATTCTGCTCAGAGAACATGAACGTCTTTGTACTCGCGGCCCTGGGCAGCATGGCGAATGGTGATGGACCGACCGAAGACTTTTAATAGTTTAAGGGCCAAATATCAGTAATCGGAGGTCACTCGCGGCGGGGGGTGTCGTCTGACTCTCAGTATTCGAAGGCATGAAAAGGCAAAAGGGGTCAGGTCTGAATGGCACTGCCGATTGTGTAGCATGAGGTTATGGCGAGCGTCGCGGTCGGGCCAGTCTACGGTCGTCAGGGACTTCGGTCT
>JAYVSP010000041.1:0-10800 GCA_043775215.1 Planctomyces sp.
CGGGAAAACCGCGAATCCGGGGCTTCCTTTCAAGCGGAGAGAGAGGGATTCGAACCCTCGGTACCCTTACGGGCACGCCGGTTTTCAAGACCGGTGTGCCACAATTGTAACCGATGCCCATGCCAGCCGTTGCAACTTCGGGAACTTTCTGGTTGCACTGATGGTTGCTGTTTCTCTTGGCCGAAAGATTTACAACGGATCATCCATTGTGGGGACAATCTTCCAGACTTCGTGCGCGCGGCAATCAACCAACTCTGCTCCGCCGCTGAGCAAGGTGCCTCAAACTGAGCCGTACCTAGATGACCGTTTCACAAGTCATTCCGCAATGGTTGTCGGTCTTCGCTGGGACGCCTGCGATAAGGTCGAGGTGGGTAGAGGATGCGTTCGAAGGAATGAGAACGTGGACTGAAGCAGGCTCGGCCGTGCTGAGCTTGTCGGCGTGTTCGACTGAAGGGCGTGTTGCGCTGCAGAGGTTGGCCCGTGTAAGTCCAGCGGTAGGGGTGAGCGTGGTGTTCGTTGTAGTCGGTCAGGTACTTCCAGAATGCGGTCTCAAATTCGGCGGCGGTGGCGAAGTCACCGTCGCTCAAGAATTGACGCGCCAGGACGGCGAACCATAACTCGATCTGATTGAGCCAACTGCCATGTTTGGGGACATAGTGGAACACCAAGTGATGAGTCGGGTCGGTCAAGAACGCGCGGCGTTCTTTCCCCGTGCGAAGTTGTTTGGCGTCGAACGGCAGGCCGCTGCATTCCGCGACCAGTTGGCAGAGGTTGAGGCTCCAGTGCGTGTTGAGGTTGTCGAGCACCCAGTCGAAAGCCCGTTGTTCGGGATGAGCCTCGACCACGTGACGCACATGATCACAGAAGTCCACGTTGCCACGAGTTTGCCGCAGATCGCAAATCACTTGGCCGGTGGTCACCACGAACGACGCCAACGCCACACGCGTGCCATGTCGGATGTAATCGTTCTCGCGTTTGATGGGCTTGCCAGGCTCTGCCGCTTGAGTGGGTGAGAAAGAAAGGACAGGCACTTCATTTGGCGATCACTGAAGAGGCATCCGGTCGAAGAAGCTTGTTCGGAAGCCAGCCCGGAATTTTCTGGTCGTCGTCGTCGATCTGCTCGTTCGCCCGCGCGAGGCCGGATTCCGTCCCTCCCGTGGCTGCCCCACCGACATCGACGACACGGAACGAGATGCGGCGGCCGAGAGCTTCGGCGTCGCGGTTGAGTGTCCTCAGGGGTCGAGTCTCTTTGATAGTTTGGCCTTCTGCTGGAGATTGCCAGAACGGTCTGTCTTTCGGACGGGTGGCACGACCTGAGGCTATGCTCAGTGAAGGGTGTGGAATTCCAGTCCCACGCCCATCCCGATGATTTGGCCACGAACGATGCCCAGCCGGGCGAATCATTGCTTGAATCGTTGTCCACGCACAGAATGGGCGCATGGGTAGGAAAGTCACCAGCTTGAAACGGACTCGGCGGTATGAGTCGCCCGACATTCCGATGTCGGCGATTCGCCGTTATGCGCGCCAGATTGTCGAAAAGTTTCAGCCGGACAAAGTGATCTTGTTTGGCTCGTTCGCACGCGGCGAGCAACGTGACGGGAGCGACGTCGACTTACTGGTGGTGATGCCGGCGGTGAATGTGGTCAGCCAAGCGATCCAACGGGCCGGGGTCAGGTCTTCAAATTTCATTTTTGGCGATCCAATCGACCACTGACTGACCTATCACACCGCCATTCCAATCGCATCGCACTCATTTCGCACCGCCAAAAATGAAATTTGAAGACCTGACCCCTGATCGAGTAGTTGCCTACTGTTGTCGACTAGACTAGAGAACGCATTCCATGCCCGCGAAAGTCACGCTCATCGTCTCCAAGGGAAAACTGCTTGGGCAGGCATTCGCCTTCGACGATCGGACCACGTGCATCATGGGGCGAGCCGCAGGTTTCGGACATCGTCTCCCGTTGTCGCAGCGATCATGGTCCGCATAGGATGGCATCGCGGGATCAATGATTTCGTCATGCTGAGGAGATGTCCCCATGAGTCCAGTGGAAACTCTCGACACGCTGTGGGATGAGGTCGCTAGCCGCCTCAAGACGAGCATGAAATCCGCAGATAGGCCGGATCGCCCCGGAGTCAATGGAGAACTGGAACGTGAAGGCTGGCAGGTGGTGCTCGAAAAGTGGCTGTGGGAATGGGAACGCGACCCGGCGCAGTTGAAAGGCGACGGGATCACAGCTCCGACTCGCGAATTGATTCAACAGGCTAGCGAATTGGCCGTCCGATTGCGGGATCTTGGTGTGCCTGCACCGCATCGCGTGGCAGTGACCGGGGATGGCGGGATCGTGTTTGCCTGGGAAGCAACGCCGTGGCTCACGACCTTGGAAATTGATGCGGATGGTTCCGTTGAGGTTGCTGAATTCCAGAATTCTCGCTTGATGTCTCAACAGCGTTTCTGCTGATCCGCAACCTTCTCGCCAGGTGGAAGTATGCCGACTCCGGAAGATCCAATTGCTGATGACGAAATTCTCTATCGGCGCATTCCGGCAGCCTTGAACCTGTATGATCCTGCGGCCGACTCCCGCGTTCGTATCCTGGCACGTCGGTGGACGTCACAACGTTGATGGGTAAACTCATTGATCGGCTTGACGAGGAGGACAATATGACTCAGCAAGAAATTGACAGTTTTCATCAGTTCGCCATCAACAAGTTGGGTCTGGACGATGCGGACGAATTGTTGCTGGACGACGTCTTTGACATTTGGCGTATCGAGAACCCGAGTTCCTCGGAGTTGTCGGAGAGTCTCGCATCGCTGCGCCGTGGGTTGGCGGACCTCGAAGCGGGGCGCGTTTTTCCCGCTCGCGCGGTGATTGAGGAATTGCGAGGAAAACTGGCTGCGGAACAACAATCGTGACCGAGTTTCAGGTCGAAATGTCGGCTGAGGCGCGTGCCAACGTTATCGCCATTTACGACTGGATCGCGGCCAGTTCGCTCTCAGGAGCAACCCGTTGGCTGGTTGCGTTCGAGCAAGCGATCAGTCGCCTGGAACGCCTGCCTCTCTCATACGGTTTGGCCCCTGAGAGCGATTATGCTCCGTATGAATTGCGCCAGATCATGTTCAAGACTCGTCGCGGACACGTCTATCGAGTGGTGTATTTTGTCGAGGGAGACGTCGTGAAGATCACTCATGTCCGTGGACCACGCCAACGATTGATTCCAGCCAGCGAATTCGATGATGAGTGAGATCACATCCAATGCCTGCGAAAGTCACGCTCTCGATCAGTCAAGGCAAACTTCTGGGACAGGAATTTGTGTTTGACGAGCGGACAACGTGCGTCATGGGGCGAGCCGCGGATTGTTCGCCGCGATTGCCGGATGACGGGCACCACACCACTATCGGGCGGCATCATTGCTTGCTCGATATCAATCCGCCGGACATTCGCATCCGGGATTTCGGCAGTCTCAACGGCACGTTCATCAACGGAGCGCTGATCGGTCAGCGTGAGGCTGGGCAGACTCCGGACGAGGGTGCCAAACTCTCCATCCCTGAACATGACCTGAAGGCCGGAGACAAAATCCAACTGGGCGACACCGTGTTCGATGTCGGCATCTTCGTACACGCTTGCTGCGCCGAGTGCGCGGTCGAAATCCCGGAAGCTCATAAGGCGCAGGCGGAACGGCTTCCCGGAATCTTCCAATGCGACGCGTGCCGTCAACGGGCGGAGCGAGCCAAGATCAAGGCACCGCCGCGTCCGAAAGCCAAAGTCTGTTCTGTCTGCGGGCGGGACGTGGCGGCGGAAATGGGACACAACCGCCAGGGAGATTTCGTCTGCGCGAAGTGCCAGGCCGATCCGCTGCAAGTCGTGCAGCGACTGCTCGAGTTTGCGAAGTCGCAGAGCCAAGACTTCCCCGAAATCCGCAACTACACCTTGGTCCGTGAACTGGGCCGCGGCGGCATGGGAGCCGTCTTCCTCGCTCGACACCACCAGACCGGACAACAAGTGGCGCTCAAGGTGATGCTGCCGCAAGTCGCCGTGGAAGACCACGCGAAACAGCTATTCCTGCGCGAAGCCATGAACACAAGAGCGCTGCGGCATCCGAACCTGGTCCAACCCCTGGACTGCGGCGCGTCCCAGGGAACCTTCTTCTTCACGCTGGAATACTGCAACGGCGGCAGTGTCGATCGCCTCATGCGACAACGCGGCGGAACTCTGGAAAGGGATGAGGCAGTGCCGATCATTCTGCAGGCACTGGACGGATTGCATCACGCGCACACGATCGAGCTGCCGGTGCTGCTGAAAGACCGGAGCCAAGGCCGAGCGGTCGGCTTGTTGCATCGCGATCTCAAGCCGCACAATCTGTTGTTGTCCGGCGCGGGAGCCACTCGCGTCGCCAAAGTGGCAGACTTCGGCCTCTCGAAAGCCTTCGACATCGCCGGACTCAGCGGCCAGACTCGCACCGGAGCCATCGCGGGAACGCCCTACTTCATGCCCCGTCAACAAGTCGTCAATTTCAAATTCGCCAAGCCAGAAGTCGATGTCTGGGCAATGGCCGCCTCCCTGTACTTCATACTGACCGGCTTCCCCCCACGCGACTTTCTCCCAGGCCGCAATCCGTTTCGCACCGTTCTCCAAACCGACGCGGTTCCCATCCGCCAGCGAGACGGCTCGATTCCCGCTCGCCTCGCCAAAGTCATCGACGAAGCACTCGCCGATAATCCGGACATTACGTTCAAGTCTGCTTTGGAACTCAAGAAGGCTCTCGAAGCAGCGTGCTGAGGACTTCCCTCGCACTCTGATGTCTGACGTCATTTGTCGTGAAAATAGACATATTGAAACCGGTGTAGCGAACCGCCAAGGACTAGCCCTGGGCGCGCGCCTGTCGCGGCTTGACACTCAACGCTTCAGAAGCTCGTTTGTGTTTGTCGGACAGTTCGAGGAACGTCGGTCGAATTGGTCCTTGTCGTGCGAGGTCGGCCGAGGGGAAATGCACCGAAAGAGTGTCGAGCTGGCATGACTCCGATTCCCCAAATACCGTTCGTCAACTGGTCTCAAGCCACGCGAGCAGTCGCCACGCGAGCGTCACGGAATCGCAAAGCAAACCTTTGTGGGCCAAGTCGCGGCGGAGCATTTCGAGGATGGTTGTGCTGACCAACGTCGTGCGATCACCCGAAGTGAAAGCGGATGAAGACGCGGGCTTGAGATCGCCGAGTGAATCGGCAAATCGCTCGATGTATTGGCAGCGATTGCCTTCTCGGTCGAGGCCGACCGGGACGATGCGCTGCATGTAGCGTTGGTCGGCGTCTTGCAAAAGGATGTGCCAGACAGTCAACACGCCTTGATGGTCTTCTCCGTCTGGCGTCGAAGCGATCCATGCTCTCGCCGGGGCTTCAAGTTGTCGGTCGTCTTCCAGAAACTGTTTGACGAGTGGATGCTCAAGGCCGAGAAGCGTCAGGTTCTCATCGTCCTTCGCGGCATCACGGTTCGTTGTAATGCGGAGCGGCGGTTGGCCGTTCATCGCGACCTCGAAATGCGTGTCGGAGATTCGCGAGAACTTGCCACCGGCTCGTGACACCGTGGCTTGGAAATACCGAGTGAGACGAGCCATCCCTTCGCCGCCATCATCCATCTGCTGATAGTCGTCTAGGCGGAAACCGTCCAAATCTTGAAAGAGTTCGCTGACCACCTTCTTTGCTGTGGTGGCGTTGTCGATCGCGACTTCTAGTTCTTGGCGGGTGCGAACCAAGCGCGGGTCGCGGACGGCCTCTTGATAGAGCTTGTCGTAGGACAGCCGCTCGGAAAGCTGGCCGAGAATCTGGCCTCGCAAGTCTTCGGCCACTTGTCCCAACTCGTCCACCTTGCCGAGCGTCTTGGCGATCTCTAGCAGCTTCTCTTCCAGCAGCAAGAAGATCTGACCTTCGATCGTGTCAGCGGAGACGACGTTATAGACCTGGGCGGTGTGTTGCTGCCCGTAACGATGGATGCGGCCGATGCGTTGCTCCAAGTCCATCGGGTTCCACGGCAGGTCGTGATTGAACAGCACGCGGGCGAATTGCAGATTGATCCCTTCGCGTCCAGCAGCGGTACAAATCAGAACGCGAGGGCCGTCCGGTCGTTTGAAGCGACGTTCGGCGGCGAGCTTGGCTCCGTGATCGCCGCCCTTGAGCACGTCCACGCCTGCCTTCGGAAAACGCGAATCAATCGCGGCTTTCAGAGAATCAACGCTGCCCAAGTACGTTGTGAAGACAACGATTTTCTCGCCGGGATGTACGGCCCACAAATCACCCAGCGCTCGCAACAACTCTTGAGTCTTGCTCTCGTCTCCAGGCGGAATCAGATTCAGCAACTCTCTGATTCGTTGCCGTTCAGCCGGAAGCGCGACGGCCACCAGCGTCGCGGCGGAGTCTTCATCGGCGGCGGCTTGAACTTCACCGTCATCCTCTTCCTTTTCCACCTTTTCTCCCAACTTGCGGAGCAGCTTGAAGCGAGCGTCGGCCAGCAGTCGTTCGACCTGGGCACGCCCCAACGAGTCCTCCGGCAGATTGAACATCGCATGGAGCAAGCGTCGGGCATCGGACAGCGCTCGTTCGCGACCATCTACGTCCAAGTTTTGGTCACAGACGATGGCCTCGTGAATCGTGAGACTCAGCAATCGGCGGCGGAGTGTCGCACCGACGGCGGCGAAGCTCGACGCGGCGATCTTCTGAAAAATGGTCATCACGAAACCGAGCGCGCGGCCCTGGTTGCCAGCGGCTTCGGCGAGGTTGTAGCCATCCCTCAAATAGTCGAGCAGCGCGTCATAGAAGCCTCCCTCCGGCGGTGACAGGTGGAACGCTTGAGTATGCACTTGCCGACGCGCGAACAGCGGATCGCCTTGGGCATCGCACGCATCGGCCTGAGTCCGACGGAAGACAACGGAGTTGAGCCGATGCCGGTTTTGGAGCATGTCCTGCGTGTTTTGAAACAGCGATGGATTCAGCAACCGAATCAGCATCCAAAACCGAAAGTGGTCGCCCTGATGTGGCGTGGCCGACAGCAGCAGCAAGTCGCGGCTGTGGTCGCGTAGAGCTTCGGCCAGTTTGAAGTTTTGCGTCTTCGTGACTTTCGCACCGGTCTGATAGGCGGTCAGGTGATGCGCCTCATCGAACACGATCAGATCCCAACGCTGTGCTTCCAAGATTCGTTTCAATCGAGCTGGTCGCTTGAGCGTGTCGATGCTGGCGATCATGCGATTGTGTTTCGCGAAAGCGTTTGATTTGCGGTCAGTCACGTCGCCTTCGCTGCCGAAGACTTCAAAGTCGAGATGGAACGTATCGTTCAATTCGCGACGCCAGTTGTTGACCAGTCCTGCGGGGACGACCATCAGCGCTCGCGTCAGTTCGCCTCGCGACGCCAGTTCTCGCAGTACCAGCGCGGTCTCGATGGTCTTGCCCAGCCCCACGCTGTCTGCAATTAAGAATCGTCGCGGCGAAGCGTTCGCGATGCGGTACGTCAGCACGATTTGATGCGGTAGCAAATCCACTTTGGCGGCGGTGAGTGTGGCCGCGTTTTCCAACAGCGGAAGTTGTTCGGCTTCAATTGCGAGCCACAGTCGATCAAGGGCATCGCGAGTCGCGGGGCGGACGTTGGCGATGACTTCCTCATCCCAAGTCAACGCTCGCGTGAGGGCCGACACCGAGACTTGGCGTTCGCCGTGCTTTTGGAAAAAGACACGAGCGTAGCCGCTTGGCTCCTGGCCGATGAAAACGCCGGTTCCCAATTCAGGATGCGTAACGCGGGAGCCGGTCGTCCATTCAAGAGACGATGACATGAAAACCACCGATCTGATTGGTGCTTTCCACGATCAATTTGAAGACGCCCTTGCCCCTGGCCGCTCCGTTCCAAATCGCTCGCGTCAGGCAGAGTTTCGAGTCTCGATCCGCACCTTTTCCGAAATAAACCAAGTCGTCCGCGTCATTCAATTCAAACAGTCGGCCGGGGCCAACCAAGCCAAACACCAGTCCGATTTTCGGCCAATTTTTGCACCAACGCTTACAGAGCGGAAGAATGTTTGTGCGCAGCCATTCGGATGCGGTTTCGGGATCGGACAGAACCTCAAGGGCCGTTTGCAGTCCGCCGACCAATACGGTCTTCGGATTTCCTGGAAGCGAATCTGGTGGGCCATTCTTCTGCCAATCGCGATTCCATTCCAGAACTGTGCGGAGCGGGACTGCGTCGCTACTGGTGATCAGCGGAGCAAGTAGTTCCGGCGACCAGACAATACTACAACCTCTTCGCTGCCAGCTTGTGGCGGTCATCTCTTGCATGATTTGGACCTCAAACTTGAATCCGCCTGAATTCGGTGACCTGATCAACACGGTTGCTCCGCGGGACGCGATGCAGCGTGCCACGAAATGAGACTGGTGCATTTTCCAAATGCGCCGCGCCGGCAAACCGATAATCGTCCGCGTTCAAGTCTGTTCGGGCACGAATTGTCTCGCCATCTTCCAGCATGATCGCGAAGACCACTTCTCCGCACATTGCTCCGGTCGTGTCAGCTTGACCACGCAAGGCATCGACAAATCCCAGGAAAACTGCCGGCTTGGGTTCCGCAACCGAGCGGAGCTTCGGGGCGATGTACTCGGCTGCCTCAAAACATTCAGGACGGAGTTGCAGAGTCATCTTGGGAGGTATCACGTCAGGCAGTGGCAAAGCCTTCGACCAATGAGCGGCCACCTCCAAGCTGGCGCGTTCGCTCGCCGGGCGAAGCATCAGCAATGCTTCGAAGAAGTTGGCACTCATTAAGGGATACTGTTCCTGATCCGCCAGATCCTCGATGCGATCTTGATCCGCCGCTTTGACGATGGCGAGCAAGGATGCCATCACACCTTGCGTCACCTTTCGAGCGAATGGTGCTTCAAGGACAGGAGTTGCCGGAACAATGTCGAGCGGGCAGGCAACAGTGACAACGAAACTGCCGCGCTCAGTTTGTCCCATGCGGCAGCCGTGAACGAATTGCTCGGCCTCTGTCCGTCTCAGTCGTGGATGATAGGGCTGCGGCTTCAAGACGCTGTGTGCTTGTGACAATAATAGGCGGCGCGAACCATTCAACAGATTGATGCCCTGCTCAAGAAGCAATGAACCCGTTTCGCTTTCCGGACTGTTATCACGAAAACGCAAGACATCCGCGGGAGGCAAAAGCAGATGATTGAGCACTTGCTGCGAGGACGCGTTTTCAAAGTCTGCCAGCTTTCGCACAGCCTCCGCCACGAGATCGGCGTAGTCGTCGTAGGTTTCATCAAGCGGCACGATCAATTGGTGCAGTTCGGAATCCGGCCGATGAAAGACGGCAATCCCACCGTTGATATCTGGTACAGGGAGCCAACCCAATGCTTGCGCATAATTTCGGATGGCGCGAGGTGCAACCAGTCGCGCTGTCGATGCCGGCAATGTCTCACGGCTCATAGTGAATCTCCTCGCGTCGAGAGAAACGTGTCATCAAAGCCGTCAATCCGTCAACGGAGAGAATCTGTTTTCGCGGAATGTACACGGTCTGGTGCTTCAATGAATTCGGGGCCACATGGGTTGCGAACTCTGGATTGGAAGGCATTCGCGCATCGGTCGAGAATTGTTACGCTAGCTCCAGCGTGACCGAACCAAGCGAAATGCTTGGGCTGAGCAAACTCAGCCGGCCGCGCTTTCTTTTGGCAAACCCAAGGCATTCAACGCCGCTGGATCAATCCCTGAGAACGCGAAAGTTCGATGGTTCAATCAATATCGCCTTCTTGCCGCTCTTCTCCAGGACGCCCGTGATCTCGATGGAATGACCGTCCAAGTGAGCTTGCACGGCGATTCGATAATCGGCGGGATTGAGTTTCACTTCGACACGCATCGGGCTGGCAGAGTTTTCGAGACGAACTGTGACGGTCGGCGATCCGGCCCCCGACTGCGGCGGCTCTTCGGCGGCCAGCTTCACGACCTTGCCACGCCACGATTGCCGCGTCCTAGTTGGTCCCGCGCGGAACGCTCGGCCAATCGCCGCGATGGTTTCATAAGACCGGCGATCAAACGACACTGCGGTTTCGCGCTGCTGGTCGGGCAATGGCCAAGCCGGACTCCAGACCGCCTGGAGATCAACCGTCGCATCATCAGCCTGTGGCTTCATCCGCAGCAATGCATCGCAAATGTTGGCATTCAGCCGGTGACTTCCCGGTTCCGTGAGCGTCGCGATGTCGCCTCGGTCATGCGCTTGGCGAGTTTCCACGAGTCCCCGCATTAAGCCCAATAAAATTCTCCGTTCTCTGGGATAAGCAAACGACTGTTGCTGTTCCGGTGACGCGGGGGGCGGCAGCGGCGCTTCCAGGGTCACACGAAAACTGCCGGGGGCGGTCCCGGACAATCGACACTGGCTCGCAAATTGAACCGCCTCCTTAAACGCTTTCGGAAAAAAGTCGCGAGGTTCCTTCTCCGCGCACGCTGCGAACGTCAGCAAGTTCTTGACTGCTTCAAAGAACTCCGCCGCGAATCCCAACAACAACGTGCCCGAACGCATCTCCGCCGTTTGCAACCGCACATGCAGCTTGTCGCACGTCGGCGTGAGGATGTCTTGCAGGACATCGTTTGGGTCGCGTTCTTCCCATTGGCTCAGGGATCGAACGACGTTCTCGATCCGGTCTCGATAGTCGCTCTGGTTTTCCGAGGAAGGGGTCAAGAGGCTGAATCCCGGAACCGTCTCACTCGGAGAGCCTGTGAAGGAATTGAGCCGCGACCGTCAGGGAGCGGTCATAAGTCCTTGTCCGTCACACTCCCTGACGGTCGCGGCTCG
>JAYVSP010000042.1:0-5221 GCA_043775215.1 Planctomyces sp.
TGAGCCGCGACCGTCAGGGAGCGGTCATAAGTCCTTGTCCGTCACACTCCCTGACGGTCGCGGCTCGAAAGATTCACAGGCTCGGAGCGTCGTGCCACAATGCGGTTGCCGTGCTACGGCTTCTCGGGCGGCAGCTCCGTGAAGTCCAATCGGATACGGCGAGTCTTGGCCAGCAGGTCGATGTGGCCGTCCTGCGGGTTGGGGTCCACGGCGATGTACACGTTGTTGATGCTGCCGGCGTCGAAGAACAACTCCTTGCCCGTCCGCTTGTCGATGACGTGCAGGACGCCGTCGGAGTGTTGGCCATCGGGCGAATCGTCGCTGGGACGCTTGTACGTCAGCACTAGGAACGGCAGATCTCGAGATTGGTCGAGTGCGATCGGTAGATTTCTTGCCGGGATCGTCCACAGCTTTTCCAGCGACCGCCGATCGAAGGCATGTAGCCAGCCGTTGGCCAGCGGCTTGCGATAACTTCCGCGATCTTGGTCTGTCGCCAGCCAGCTTTTCTCCGTGACCGGTCCGGCGATGATCACGAACAGCCGCGAGGCGTCGCCGAAACAATGCACGTTCGATAATGAGGCGGGCAACGCGACGTCGTGCTTCGTCAATTCGTGGCCGTCTGCCAGCGCGAGGACTCGCAGCGTTCCCGGTCGTTCGAGAATGCCGACTCGCAACTCGTCGATTCGCATCGGCGTCGAGTCCGCCGCGAGGTCTCGCCGCCAACGGATTTCACCGGTGACGAGGTCTTCGCAGCGAAGAGTTTGGGCGCTTACTTTGAGCGGAATGGCGCTAGCCTCCGGTGTCGTGCGCGTCGATTCCTTCGGCAAAGCACCGGCGGCTAGCGCCGTGCCGCTCACCGCTCGTCGAGTTGTTTCAGCAACGTCCAGCGTGCTCAGCCGCACGCGACCTTGCGTCAGCACGATCGAACTTGATGGAACCTCATCCGGGCGACGTGACAGCAACTGCCCATCGAAGCCGCGGAGGACTTCGATCTCGCTCGCCGAGAGCGAATTCAAAATGACGAACTCATCGTCCGCGGAAATCGACGTGCGCGGCGGCAGCCGATGCCGCATCCACAGGCGAGTCCCTGTTGCGGGATCGGCGGCGATCAGCCGATTGCGCTGGCGATAGCACAACAGCCCCGGCCCGACATGCAACACATCCAGCACTGGCTGCTCGTACCGATCGAGATAGATGACGTCGTCAGTGCTGACACCTAGCCGCCCCGGCCGGAATTCGTGGCCGCCCATTTCTTCCAGATCGCTGACTGAGATCGTCCACAGCAAGTGCGGATTCGTCTCACCCCGATCGTCCAGCGGTTGAATGCCGAACAACTCCGCTCCCACTTGCAGCACCAGCAACGGGCCGACGCCCCAACCGCGATGCAAATTGTACGCATGGCGGAACGGCGACCTCGAAGCGGGGAGCGGTAAGTCCCAAAATCCGCGTTGTCCCGCACCGTGAAAGCGAACTTTTCTTCCTTGCCGTTCGACCGATACTGACATCCGCCGCCAAAACGGATCGCGGCTTTCGAACACGACCTCATAGCAATAGATGTCATCGTGGACCTCATCCTGCGGGACGATTCGCGGGACGCGATTCGGCCACAATTCCGCCGGTCCGTTTGCCAGAGCGCGACCGATCGCCGAATCGGGCATCACGTCCGACAGCCACTCCGCCGGAGATCGTCCTTCGGGCAACTTCACGTCGGCAAAGCGATCATGCAGCTCGCGATAGCAGTCCGCCGCATCGAGTGGTTCGCTGCGGTATTCGTGCAACAGCGCCTGCCGATACCAGGCCTGAGCGGCCAGCATTGGATCGTCACTGCCAGCAATCTCACGCAAGGCGAGACTTGTCCTCACGTACCCCAGCCCGATTCCCGTCCGTCCCGACAACTGCAACTTGATCGCTCGACCGTAAGACAGGCAGGCCAACTGATCCGCGAACTGCTGCAACGCGAACGCATCGAGACTATCCGCCGCGCGTTGCTTTCGCGCCGCGATGATGGCCTCCAATGGCAATCGTTCCGCAGTAGCAGCATCGGCAAAGAGATCCGCGATCATTCCTTGCAGCCACCGATCTCGCCGCACCGTGCGAGTCGCGGTGATGAGGTGGGGCGGTGGGGTGGTGCGGTGGTAGGGAGATATGTCCGGTTCAGATTTGTCCTGTTCTTTTTCTTTTTTGTCCAGTCCCCTCGCCCGCGCTGGAAGTGAACCTGGAACACGACCTGGAACCGAACCCGAAACCAGACCGGAGGCACGGTTCGTCAGGCGATCGTCCACAACCACGTCATCCGTCGGATGCAGATCGGCCAACTCCAGTGCCATGTTCAACGCGGTCGTCGCCGCACCGCTCCGCCGCGCCGCGGCAATTAACGCCTGCCGAGCTTCGATTTGTTCGGCCACTTCGCGCGACAGCGATAACAATTCTTTTTCGACTGTCGCCTGATCGGCCGGTCGATCTGCAAGATGTCTCAACAACACTTGCCGCAGAGCGAGTCGAGCTTTCTCGGGATGAGCCGACTCTCCGAGCAGCGGTCGCAACCGTTCTACGGCTTTCGCGGTGTCGCCGGCCTGTTGCGTGAGCAACGCTTGCTCGATGCGAGCGTCGATGTCTTCGGGTTTCACCTGCAACCGCTCAGCGATGTTTCGCTGCCGAATGGAGAACGGCTCAAACGCGCGAACTGCCTGCGGCGACAACGCCATCCAACGGTCGCCGGCACGGACGAGGCGGCCACCGAGGCTTGGCGTTTCGGAAGAGCCGCGTTTCTGACTGCCGTCGCGCGCGTCAATCGCCAACCAGCCGCCGGTTTGCAACGGACACACGTACTGACCGCCGATCCAATCTCCTTGAGCGGCTGGCGCGGACGCAGTGGCACGCCACACAAACTTTCCAGTCGCTGGCTCGATCGCCGTGACTTGCTGTCGCTCGAATACCAACACTGGAGTATCGCCGCGAGTTGCCGCGAACAGCGGTTCGTCAAACGACACTCGCCAACGCAACGCACCTGTGCTCGCATCAACCGCGCGAAGCGAGCGAGATTCAGGTGAAGCAATCAACAGGAGATTTTGGATTTTGGATTTTGGATTTGAGATTGGAGAGCGGTCGTTCTCAGGCGGCAAATCAGAAATCAAAAATCGAAAATCGAAAATCCCAATCTCCCGCCATGACTCCCACCAGCGGGGTGGGAACGGCCGCTCGCGGTCGGCGGCAGCGAAGCCGGTGGCGGACGAAATGTCGTCACGCTCGAAACGGAAACTCCAAGCAAGCGATCGCGTCAGCGGATCAACAGCGACAACGCAGCCAGCTCCGGTCGGACAGACCAACCGGCCGGCGGCCCACGTTACCGGACAGGCGATGTGTCGCCAACTGGTCTCCTTGAATTGCTGCCGATCCGATTCGGCCAGCGGTAACGACCACTCCAGCCTGCCGTCATCAGCGCGCAGAACCAGCAAGCTGATGAGCGTTTCACGCTGCGCGACGAGATACAGAAATCCATCGCTCACCAGCGGGGGGCCGAGGAAGTACACGCCTTGCAGTTCCGTTGGCGGTTCCGCGTTCGAGCCGCCGACACGCCACAACCGCTCGCCGGTCGCGAGATCGAGTGCCGCAAGATGATTCCGCAGCAACGTCCCCGACCCCGGCTGGACGTCGAATGTCTCGGCGTCATGGATCAGAAAGAGCCGGCGTCCGTCCGTCGTCATTCGTCCGCGAACCGAATCACCGAACCAGCGTCTCTGCAACTCATCGAACAGCGAACTGCGAATGCCCGGATGCCGCTGCAAATCGGCCGAAACTCCAAGCAGCGACGTCGCCGCCGAGTGTTCCCACAACTTCCGGCCGTGACGCACATCCACCGCGACAATTTTTCCCGGAACAACAAACCGTGCGACCGCCACAGTGCCGACGACCAACGGTTGAGTACTCGGCAATGCCAGCACATCGTAGCCGAGCCAGTCCTCCAAAAGTTCGCGCAACCAATTCGTCGGCTCGACATCGAGACCCGCGTCAACCTGCCAAACGGACGCTCCGGCCGGCCCATCCGCGAACCCGCTCTTCGATGGAGCAACCGCGACCGAAGAGGCTTTCGCGATCTGTTCGCTTCGCGGGAGTTGCTCTTCCAACCAAGCCGCCAAATGTGGTTGTTTGGCGTTCGCCGGAGCAGATGATTTTTCAAGACGCGAACGATACCGCTCGAAAACATCGCGCGCTTCACTGCGGTTGCGATCCGATGACTTGGCCGTGTCCGTTTCTTTTTTGGCCGTTTCTTTCTTGGCCGGTCCCCTCGCCCCCGCATCGGGGGAGAGGGTTAGGGAGAGGGGGCCAAAGGCTCCACGGCCCGTTTCAACATCAGCTTGAGTTTTCAGCGCGAGCACCCAGCGCGCGATCCAACCGGCATCTTGTACGGCAGCAGAATGCGGATGCCGTGACAATCTCTCGCTGGCCGCGGCGGCGAGCTGCCACTCACCTCGATCAACGTGTTTCGCAGCGAGGTCTCGCAGCGCATTCCAGCCAGCGTTTGTTTGGCCAAATCGCGCGACCACATCCCGCAACTCCCGCGGACCACCGCTGCGTCGAGCCTCTTGCCAGAGCCGTTCCGCCCGCGCCCCGTGCAGCCGCTCATACAAGGCTCGCCCAGCAGGCGGCATCTCTGCGAGCAGACGGTTGACCTCGGCAACAATACTCTGCCCTTGCGGTCCCGTGACGACAAACACGTTCGGGCCGTCCAGCAATCCCTGCAATCCAGCAATCGCCGCCGCGTGGTCTCCCTTCGCGAGCAGTCCGCCTGCAGCTTCCAGAATCGCTTCGACCTGCCGATCGCGAGCAATAATCGCGGACTGCGGAAACTGCTCCGATTCTTTCCGTGGAGACGAGTCATCAGCTCGGCAGACTGCGTCCGCCGCGAGCAGTAACACCGCCAGCCAAACGCTTCGCCAAAGAGACCTCAGCAGATTGAAACAGCGGAAAGTCATGAGCCTCTTTCTCGCGATCGGCCAAGCACCAGCCGACACCTCGGAGCATTTTGCCACAGCCGGACCTATGCGGCAACGCACCTTCGATGGAAGTGGTTGGCAAAGCCGGACTGCGAATGAAGAGGGGCGGTCCGCCCTAATTTTCTGGACACCGGCATTGTCGACAAATCTGTAGCCACAAGGCATTGTTTCCACTGACACGGGATCGGTGGGGAAATGACTACTGCGTCTTCAAGACTTAAATCACG